>CALEST010000371.1 GCA_937907555.1 uncultured Sediminibacterium sp. | reverse complement strand
TTCTTACGGGTTTTTTGATAAAGCTGATGAAGTTGCCATTGGCTTATTTTGATAGTAAAAAAACTGGGGATATTCTTCAAAGAATGAATGACCATAAACGGATTCAAAATTTCTTGACTGGTACTTCACTTAGTACTTTGTTTTCTCTATTCAATTTGTTGATTTTTTCTATTGTGTTGCTTAATTATAGTGTACTCATTTTTGGTGTTTTTACTGCAGCCAGTGTACTTTATATTTTATGGATTTTAATCTTTTTAAAGAAAAGAAAAGAGCTTGATTACCAGCAGTTTGATATTGCTGCTTCAGAACAGAGCAGTACAATTCAATTGGTACAAGGTATGCAGGAGATTAAGTTGCATGGTAGTGAAAAGCAACAACGATGGCAATGGGAACACTTGCAAGCATCACTATTTAGGGTAGGAATGAAAGGGCTTGCACTGAATCAATGGCAACAAGCGGGTGCTTTCTTTATTAACGAGGGCAAAAATATATTCATCACATTTGTAGCAGCAACAGCAGTGATTCAAGGGCAAATTACCCTTGGTGCAATGCTTGCGATTCAATATATTATTGGGCAATTAAACTCTCCAATTGAGCAAATGATTGGTTTCGTTCAAAATTGGCAATTGGCTAAAATAAGTTTGGAAAGATTGAATGAAATTCATCAGTTGGCTGATGAAGAACCAGTAAATTTGAAAAGTGATGCTTCTTCAGCCTTGGTTACAGAGTTGCCTCAAAACCGATCTATACACCTTCATAATATCAGCTTTACCTATCCAGGCGCTGGTAATGAGCCTGTGCTTAAAAATATTTCCATGCAAATACCGCAAGGAAAAGTAACAGCAATTGTAGGGTCCAGTGGTAGTGGTAAAACCACCTTACTAAAGTTATTGCTTAAATTTTATGAGGCGAAGTCTGGGGATATATATATTGGTGATCAAGCAGAATCATCAGGTTTAAACTTGTCAAATATTAGCCATCGTGCTTGGCGTAAACAGTGTGGTGTAGTAATGCAAGACAGCTTTATTTTTTCTGATAGTATTGCTAAAAACATAGCTGTTGGGGAAGATTATCCCGATAAGGCAAGGTTAAGATATGCTGCAAAAATTGCCAATATCACTTCGTTTATCGAAAGTTTGCCATTGGGCTATAATACCAAAATTGGTGCAGAAGGCACGGGGGTAAGTGCTGGGCAAAGACAAAGGATCTTAATTGCTAGAGCTGTTTACAAAAACCCGGATTTAATTTTATTAGATGAAGCTACCAACGCATTAGATTCCAATAATGAAAGTACTATTTTAAAAAACTTAAACCTGTTTTTCGAAGGTAAAACAGTTGTAGTGGTAGCACACCGCTTAAGCACTGTTCGTAATGCTGACCAAATAGTGGTATTACACAATGGGGTGATTACCGAGCAAGGTACACATGCTGAATTAACAGCAATGAAGGGTGAATATTTTACTTTGGTTAAAAATCAATTAGAATTAGGTGATTAAAGACGAATTATGCCTCAACAAGAAGAATCATATAGTTTAGATGCAATGCTTGAAGCGGCTAATATTGAAAGCTTAGATGAGGCAGATCGTATTTATAGCCATGAGGTTCGTGAAATCATTAGCAGTAAACCTGTATGGATAGTTCGAAATGGCATTGCAATGTTTTTTGTCATTATTGGTTTGTTATTTACGTTAACTTTTTTTATTCAATACCCAGATATCGTTAAAGCACCAGTAAAGATTGTTGGGGATAATTTACCCAAGCAAATTATAAGTAAATCTGAAGGACGAATTGTTTATTTATATGCACTTGAAAATAAAAAAGTAATTGCTGGTGATGTTTTAGCTGTTTTGCAAAGCAATGCTGATTATAAACAAATAATGTTACTTAAAAAATGGCTTGAACAGACAGAACTTCACTTAAAACAAAATAATTGGAATGCGATTAGCCAGTTAGAAACACTCAATCAATTGGGAGATTTACAAAAAAATTATCAAGATATTGCCCAACAAATCTATCAGCTCTCTTGGGCAAAGACTAAAGGGTACTTTAACCAAAAGCGTGATGCCATTGCTCAAGATATTAGGCTGATTAATCAGTCTAAGGAGAATGCGAATAATCAAAAACAATTGATTCTTCAAGATTTAGCAATGCAACAAGGATTATTGGCCATTAATGAAAAAATGGCTAATGAAAAAGTGATTGCACCTCTTGATTTAATTAAGGATAAATCAACCGTATTATCTAAGAAACAACAATTAGTTCAAGTTGATGCTGCGGATATTACTCAGTCCGCAAATATTGTTGCCAAGCAAAAAGAATTATTGGAAATTCATAAGCTAAATGCGGATATCCAACAAAATTTTATTGCAGCTCTCTTTAATACCAAAAGTGCGTTGGCCGAATGGGCAAATCGATACATATTAGTTGCTAGTGAAACAGGTACTTTGCAGTTTGCCAGTTACTTTCAAGAGAATAGTTGGATCAAAACGGGACAAGAGCTCTTTTATATTATTCCAAAGCAACCCACCTATTTTGCAGAGCTGATTGCATCTCAACAAAATTTTGGAAAATTAAAGCAAGGTCAACAGGTGAATATTGCACTTAATAGTTATCAACGAAATGAATTTGGTGTGTTAAATGGCACCATAATGAATATTCCACAAGTACCCTATAAAGACACCAGTTTTTTGATAAAGGTTAAACTCAATAACGGCTTACAAACGAATTATCAAAAGACCATTCATTTTAGTAATAGTTTGACTGGAACTGCAGATGTCATTACAGCGGAAGCTAGTTTAGCCGATCGGTTATTGTATCAATGGAGGGGATTGTTTGCAAGATAGTTTTGGGGGGTAAAAATACCCCCCGGTTATATTTTTTTAATTAAATATAATACTTGAAGTTTACTGCACTCAAAAAATACATAAAATACTTTTAATTATTTTCTTTCAAGAGGAAGAATTATCATATTTCTTTTCGATTAGTACCCGAAAAGAACAGTCAAATGGTACTACACTTAATTATGAATAAGTGGTTTGGCGAGCCAACAATCTGCTGATGCTTAAAGCTGCAGGAATTTAGTTACTTAAAATTATTCAAAAATGAAACAGAAATTCGAAAAACTAGGTTCAGTTTTATCAAGAAAAGAAGCCAAATTAGTTGTCGGTGGAGAAATAACAGATGGCTCCAATGGCGCCCCTTGTTTAACTGACTATACACTTGATTGTTCCGCAAATTCTGCATGTTGTTCTAATAAGTGTGAGAGAAACGGAACCAACACTGGTACATTGTGTATGCCTTAAACTATAATTTTTGAGCTGCACCATTTGTGCAGCTCTTTTTCTTTTTAGATTTTATATTATGAAAAAAAAATTTCTTTTTTGTTTTCTGTTAATTTACTCAATAGCTTTTGGTCAAAAAAAGGTTGATGGTTCCCGTTTTAAAATAGTTGGATATCTAAAAGGACAAGAAAATGGGATTGTTGTACTGAGTTATTTAAATTTTGAAGGAAAATTCATTCATGATACTTGTAAACTAAATAAGGGGAGGTTTTTATTTACTGGCAAAATCAAAGAACCCACGAATGCCTATCTAGACGGCAATATAAAATCTAAATCTATCAATGACCCGAACACAACTGATTTTTTTATTGAGCCATCTATGATGAATATATCCCTATTGGTTGATAACTTTAAGAAGGCGACAATAAGCGGATCTAGTGTTCAAAATGAAATGTCTAGACTTCAAAAGTTTAAGGATAGTATATACGATAATATGGGAATCAAATTACTTGAAACCGAATATAGTAATGCTATTGAACTGCTAAATAAATCAAAAGAGAATATTGTGCTACAAGAATTAGCTAAGAATGCGTTTGATAAGCTTATTCCGTACAGAGACAAAATTAAAATAATCGATTTTGATTATATTGAAAAGAATCGAGACTCTTATTTAAGTGCATACTTATTGCGTTATTATTTTTCATCACTTTCTGTTGACTCGCTTGCAAAATTTTATGATAATTTCAGTTTTAAAATTCAACAATCTGTTTTTGGTGATTTAGTTCGTCAACAGATTGTCCTTAAATTAGGTGCCGGAGTTGGGAGTAAGGCTAAAGTCTTCTCAATAAACGATATTAATGGCCGACTCTTAGATGTTTCAAAATTAATTGGCAAGAAATATATACTATTAGATTTTTGGGCAAGTTGGTGTTTGCCTTGTAGAAAGGGTAGCCCTTATTTAATTGAGTTATATAAAAAATATCAGGATAAGGGCCTAGAAGTAATTTGTATAAGTTCTGATAGAAATAGTGAAGATTGGAAAAAGGCTATCGAAAAAGATAAAACTAGCCTTTTTTATCACATACGTGATAATTTAGATATTGGTGAGTTTCAAAAAGGTAATATCAATCAATTTAATGTGAATAAAGAATATGCAATATCTGTCTTGCCAACTAAGATTCTCATTGATACAAATGGAATCATAATTTTTCGACAGGAAAATGACGATGACACTCAATTAACTGAACAGCTTCGTAAAGTATTTAGATTTTAAGTACCATGATTTGGATTTATAATTTAATTATCATTTTGTTTGTCAGGAGCGTTAGAATATACCACTACCACTTAAGATAATGAATATGAGACTTATACTTTTTCTATTGCTTCTCTTCTTTTTTAGTTGCCGTTCAATCCAATACAAAAAAGACTATATCAATAAAAGAGGTGAACGAGTTTTTACTGATTACAATAATAATCGTACAATTATATTTTCAGGAGAAGCTGCTAAATTAAATGCCATACTAAGGAAAGATCAATTTCTTGACACTGTTTCCTTTCGAGAATTGAAAAAAAGAATCAATTTATACGAAAGATTTATTGCTTTACATCCTGACTCCACTTATGTTAAACACATTGACTTTCCTCAGAAATCAACTCAAATTGACTCGTTTTATATAAACAAGAATAAAATAAAGTACTTAAAACGAAATAAGATTAAATCTCCCAATATTCATTTGAGTACAAATTAATTTTATGGAATTCTCCCATTATTGCATCTTAACATAGTTTAATGCAAGTCTTGAAGAAACTAAAAAAAAAGAATTTCAAATAAGCCTTAGCTTATTCACCAATACTATAAAATAAACTGCCCTCTTAAACCATCGAATAGGTATCGTATTGAATAAATCTCAGTTAAAATGTATCAGATGAAAGCACTTCTTTCTTTTTTATTTGTATTATTCACTTCTTACTTAGTAGCTCAATTCTCCCCAAAGCCATTTACTATATACGGTAAAATAAAAAATCAATCTTCAGGTTTTATTAAATTAGAATATATAAATTATGAGGGCGAATATATAACAGACAGTGCTGAGGTTATTAACAAGTCTTTTATTTTCAAAGGGTATATCCCACATCCTATAAATGCAGATATTTATGGTGATAGGGCTTTCAAAAATACCAGTGACATTAATTATAGTTCCATTTTCATAGAACCGGGTATTATGAACCTTGTTTTGGAAAAAGATAAATTTAAAGATTTAAAACTTAGGGGCTCTAATACGCAAAATCAAATTGATTCGCTTAATAATACCTACCAACATAAGAAAATAGTAGATTCTTTGGATAAACGCATTTTTTATTTTGATTTGGCATATAAATATGATCCAACAAAAATTCAATTTAAGGATAGTTCAAGAAAAATTAGACTGCAATTAGACCCTTTTTATCGTGATATTAATATACGAACTGAAAATTATGTCCATAAAAATATTAACTCCTATTATAGTGCTTTTTATTTGCAAATCCTCCTTCACCGACTTCCACTTGACACTGTAATAAAAACATTTAATTCATATTCTATTGAAATTCAAAATAGTTATTATGGTCAAAGAATCGCAGGCAATATAAGAGCGATTCAAGGAGGTAGTCCAGGGTCAAAAGCAAAGAATTTCAATACCATTGATATCAACGGCGATTTTATCTCTTTAGAGCAGTTTAAAGATAAAAATTATGTTTTGTTAGACTTTTGGGCTACTTGGTGTAAACCATGCAGAGATGAATCTCCCTTTTTAATAGAGTTGCATACAAAATTTAAATCAAAAGGTCTTGAAATTATAAGCATAGCCAATGATGATGAAAGAAAGGAAGCATGGAAAAAAGCTATTCAAGATGACAAAACTGGAGCTTGGAGGCATATTTTACAAGGTGCAGGAACCGTATATGATTTTGGTAAACTATATAGTATTCAACCAATTCCAGCCAAACTACTTATTGGGAAAGATGGTACTATACTAATGCGTTATGAAGGAACACAGGGAAATATATCATTAATGGAGGCCCTGATAAAAAATTTAAAATAATTCTTGTTTAGCCGATACTTACATTACACTTATCTAACAATTAATTATGACCTTTATTTATAATCATTTTATACCTTAATTTATTTTTAATGAAAATTACAAAGGTCATTTTACTCTCATTTTTGATTTTAGTAACCTTGCATTGCAATTCTAAAAAAATAATAAACCGCCAAATGACAATTATTGGCGATTTAAAGAATTGTCCAAATGGTACAATTTATTTGGTGCAACAAAATGTACAGACATTTACGAGAACTAATGTAGATTCAACTATTTTAGTAGATGGAAAATTTTTATTTAAAAAATCAGTTGAAGACCCATTAAGTTTTTACAGCTTTAATGTAGTTGACAAAGAAGGCAATAAAATACTCTTTCATTTCAAAACGAACAAAACCTATAATAGCGGAAAGTATTTTTCGGAAAATTTTATGCCAGCAGATTCTGTATTAGTAACTGGAAAAATACAAATTTTTGAACCTAAGAATATGGAGCTGCCAAGCAAAATAAAATTGGTTTATCCTGATACTATGATTGTAGCAGGAAAACAAACGGATGTAATGTTTAATGTGAGTTTGCCAAATAGTAAAGAAGTGTCTGATGAATTGTTTCAAGAAATCACAGATACAATCTCAAAGTATAATTTTTCATATTATCTTCTAAATGAAGTTTACAATAACCGAGGAAATTTTACAAAAGAACAGATTAATACTTTGATTAGACTTTTTGACAAAGAGGTGCAGACTCATGGATTGGTATCACAATTGAAAAAAAGCCTTGAATTGCGAAACGGAAAAAGTTTAACCAATGTTTCATTTATGAGCAGCGATAGGAAAATGAAAAAGCTTCATTTCAGTCAATCAAAACTTACAATGGTTATTTTATGGGCAAGTTGGTGCGGACCATGCAGAAAAGAGATACCTTTCTTAAAGCAACTGCATGAAGCATTTCCTGTTAATTCTGGGCTAAAGATGGTATCAATTTCTCTAGATCGTGATTCTTCAGCATGGCGAAAGGCGCTACTTGAAGAAAAAATGTCTTGGGATCAATGGGTATTACCTGAAAATTTGAGTGAGTACACCCGTGAAATTTTCAAACACAATGGTTCAATCCCCGCTACCTTATTTTTGAATTCACGTGGGGAAATCCTTGAAAAATTTTCAGGATTCGATGAAACGACCATGAATAAATACCGCAACATCATCCAAAAAAACTTAATCAATTAAGCGTTTGATGCTTTTTTAAATCTAAAGTTAGCTTGGTTTGCCTCCGGCCATCCTTCCCGCTTGCATTACCCAAGATACTTCGCTGCGAAAAGTGCGGATTTTTTGTTGGCGTATGCGGTTTGTCTTCGTTTGAGTTTCAAAAAGATTTTGCATAGGTTTTGGAATTATTTTGACTCTGCCAATTTTAATGGCATAGAATCAAATAGACATTTGATTCTATGTTTTAAACTTTTTTATGAAGAATATCATTATTCTATTTAGCTTATTTCTATTTATTAAGTTTACTTATGCACAAGCCGTAAAAACTATTAAAATTTCTGGTAAAGCCATTAATTTTAACAATTCTGTTGAAGTGGAAGATATGACTGAGTTTAAGGACATTAGCTTATCCTCTAGCGAACGAATTTTTGTTCCTGATTCAAACCAAAACTTTTCAATTCAATTTAAAATAGGAATACCTGGCTATTATCGTATAGGTCGAAATATTATATATATATCACCGGGTGATGATATTAAAGCGTCCATTGATTGGAAAAATCCCACTAAAGCTATTTTTAGCGGTTCTCGTCAAATTGAAAATACTTATTTGAAGCTTACACCATTTCCGAAGGCGGGATCTTTTTTAGATGGCGAAACGGGTATCCAATCCTCTATCGCAAAAACAATTGATTATATTCTCATTAAAAGTAAAGAAAGAAGCCGGCAATTGGATAGTATTCAAAGAATTGTTTCACCTGAATTTTACCAATTAGAATCCATTAGGATTAAAGCGGATATTATCAATAGCTTTATGAGTTTACCTACTTATTATAGTTGGGTTCATAAGATTTCAAAAGATAGTGCTTTAATTATTCAGCAACAAAGTGATTCTTTAACTAGGCCAATCATTGCAAAACTTTCAAAAGGTTTAGTTGATCCTATTAATTTGAAATTAGTGGTTTATCGAGATATATTAAAAACAATCCTCCAAAATCAACCTTCAACTTTTTCGATACCACAGAAAATAAATGATTGGTTTAAGGCAAGTGCTATTAAGCAGAAAGCTATTACGTTGAATAATAAAAATGACCTAATAGCTTTAAATAAAGGAATTGATTCAATTAATTCAGGTGTGTATAAAAATGCCATTTTATCTACCATAGCTCAGTTAACTCAATTAAATCAGGGCGACCCAGCAATTGATATTCTATTGATAAATACGGATAATCAAACTATTCCACTTTCCAACTTTAAAAACAAAGTAATTTACTTAGAGTTTTGGGCAACTTGGTGTGGGCCATGTTTAACCGATAAACCCAAAATGGAATTATTAAAACAACTATTTAAAAATGATGATTCCATAGTATTTTTATCCGTTTCCATTGATGACAACCTTGATGCATGGAAAAAGTATTTGATTAAGCAGGGTGTATCCAAAGATGAGTTTATTGTTGACCGAAACAAACTTTCTAATTACAACTTACTTTCTGTGCCAAGGATGATTTTAATTAATAAAGACTTTACTATTGAACAATTGTATGCACCAAGTCCTGGTGATAAGCAACTCATTCCTTTGTTGACTAAAATGAGACTAAAACCATAGTTTTAATACATAAACCCAAATAGCCATAACGGTATTTTGGTTCCAATTCCTATTTCAATTTCATCTGCTACAATGATGTGTTTTTCAGTTGCTTTCACTTGTTTAGCCGTTTTATTTTTTCCGCCTACTTCTATATGATAGCCTTCTGTCAAGAAATCACCTTCTTTAGGCGCAGATACAACCAAACCAGCATTTTGCAATTGATTAAAGAGAAATGTCTCCCTTAAATTACCTATATCTGGGGAACTGGTTAATGCGTATGATAGATTCGTATTCTCTAAATAGATTTTTTCCGGTTTTTGCAAAGTTGAAATTCCTTTCCCCGAGGCTTGTAAGGTGTTGATTATTCTTGCCTGTGTTAGCTGAGATATATAAGTATAAAGACTGTCTCTACTTATGTCTAATTTTTGCGCTAATGCACTAATATTTGGTTTGAATGGAACCGACTCTGCAATTACAGCAATTAATTTTTTCACTTTTAGCGCAGTGCCTGGTCCATAAGATGCAATAAATGCTAAATCTGTTTCAATTACTGCATTGATGATTTGATTCAGCTTTATAGGATATTCTTTTTCACCTTCCGCTGTAATGGGCAAATAACCATACTGTAAATATTTTTTGAATAGCGGGAGGGGGTGTAGGTCTTCTGTTATTTTAGCTGCTATTTGGTGATGATTTTTTAGTAAGTCTTTAAACGAATAAGCTTTTAATTTTTGTTGTGTTGAAAATTCTATGAACTCTCTAAATGATAATCCTGCTAAGGTATAGTGAATCACTCTTCTGCTTAAATCGGCTTCTCCTCTATATATATCTAGTGCACTTGAGGCGGAGAATATTATTTTTAAATCGGCAAACCCATCGTAAATATTTTTTAATTCTCTTGACCAATTCGGATACTTATGAACTTCGTCAATTATTAAAATACGCCCTCCCATTTTATACCAATCTTCTGCAGTTTCTAGTAAAGAGTGATTATAAAACCATGTATGATCTGCTGTTACATACAGCGCATTTGCTGGTTGTTTTAAATCAAATTTTAAATATTGTAGTAATAAGGTTGTTTTGCCAGAACCCCTTGGGCCTTTAATACCAATCATTCGTTGGTTCCAATTAATATTGGCATGAAGGTACCTGCGAAAATTATTGTGAATGCCTTTTAATAAGCCAGCCTGAAAACTAAATAGGGTTTCCATAAATGTCGTTTGTATTCGACAAATATACTATTAAAATGTCGAATATAAACGACAAAAATTAATTAAACCTCAATTTAGTCACCAATTCTTTAAAATAATCTGGCCCCCAAATCTTAAGAGCTGTATCGTTTGGTATAAAGCGAATAATGTCTTCCTTTATGGCTTCAAATGAAACAGTGTTGATTTTTGATAGCAGCAGTTCTTTAATTTCTTTTTCTGTAATACTTGAGTTTCCCCAATCTCCTGAATCATTCGCTCTTAATGCAAAATGTGAAAGATTTAATGGCACGCCTTTTTTAATATACCATTCTAAATCGTACCAGTCTCTTCCTTTCACTCTTTGCTTCCATTGTCTAAACAATAATGCGTGCATTTTTCCTGCAAATAAATGCGGAAGGGTAAAGCATTTTACGTAAAATGAATAAGGACGTAAAAGAAGTTTTTCTTCAGTTTCAAATCCTAAGGGTGGGTTAGTGTCAACTTCAATTTTGATTTTAATTCTTGGCGATAGGTCTAAACCAAGTTGAGGAATCATCTTTTCAAGCACCAGTTCTTTTTCCTGCACACTCACTTTCATACCTACTGCTTCAAATTCCTGTAACATTCCTTCAAAATATGGCTCCAAGGAAAAAGATTGGTTTGTTGCTAATAATGAAAAATCTAAATCTTCAGAATATCGATCTAATCCATGAAAAATTCTTAAAGCTGTACCGCCATAAAATGCAGCTTTCTCAAAAAAACCACTGCGGTTTAATCCCGCCAAAGCAACATCTTGCATTATCTCGCGTAATGCAGATTCAGCTTCGATTCTGTTTTTAGGTTGGTATTGTTCTAGCCACTCTTTAATCATAATTGTTCGATCATTTTTATTAGTATAGCTAAACTGCTCCGCTTAGGTGAGTCAACTATCCAACTTTTCATCATTGCTAAGTTTAATTTTTTTAGAAGGGTTTCTTCCATTCTATAATCTTCTATCAGTAAATCTCTTGCTTGGCTTGTACTCCTAATTACAATACCTGAAGTCATGATGATTTTATCGAACAATGCTTTTTCAGGGGATGCAATCATTACCATTTGCTTAGCACTAAGCGCGATGCTTTGAATGCCAAATGTATAATACGGTGCTTTGGCATGTACATAATTAAAACGCCCTATTGTTGTTTTAAATATTTTGGTTGGCTTTAGGGTAATAGAACTGATTTCATACACTCGTTCTGGAATCATTCCCCAATAAGACAAGGCCGATTCTAGTGAAATATAACTCGGCCCCCATAAGTGATTCGCGATTAAGAATGGATCTGGTGGATTTAAATGACTATTGGGCCCAGGCATATATAGCCCTCTTTTAATTGAGGTCAATACATTTTGCTTAACCAATTCATTGATTTTATCATTGGGCCTCTTATACTCCCTAAGTAAGTCCAATACCAATTGTCTGGTGATTGGCTCTTCTTCAAATGCTTTAAGGGCATAAATAAAATCCATTTATGTAAAATTATTACACAATAATCGGATAAATTCCGATTATTTGCAAAAAAATATACATAAATCTACAATATCGGCCTCAACCATTTCTCCGCAGTGGCTTCATCCATGCCTTTGCGGGCTGCATAGTCTTTAAATTGGTCTTGCTCAATTTTGCCAATTCCAAAATACTGACTCTGCGGATGCGAAAAATACCAGCCACAAACTGATGATGCTGGATACATTGCCAAGCTTTCTGTTAAGGAGATTCCTGCATTTTCTTGTGCATTCAACAAATCGAACAATTTGTATTTCTCTGTATGGTCCGGACAAGCTGGATAGCCTGGTGCGGGGCGGATGCCCTTGTATTGTTCTTTAATTAATTCTTCTGGGCTTAATTGTTCTTGTGCATCATAGCCCCAATATTCTTTACGCGTATGCAAGTGCAATGCTTCTGCAAATGCTTCTGCAAATCGATCGGCCAATGCTTGCAACATAATTTTATTGTAGTCGTCGTGTGCTGCTTCAAATCTTTCTAAATGTGGTTCTATGCCATGGATGCTAACTGCAAATGCACCAATATGATCTTTTTTATTGGCAGTTGCTGGGCTGATAAAATCGGCCAAAGATAAATTGGGTTGTCCGGGTGCTTTCTTGATTTGTTGGCGATGAAAACACAATTGAAATTTGTTATTTTCTGTTCTTACTTCTACGTCATCATGGTTGCTGGCTGCTTCCCAAAATCCTATCACACCTTTTGCCGTTAACCATTTTTCTGCAATGATTTTATCCAACAAAGCATTGGCATCATTGTACAATTTGGTGGCTTCTGATCCCACCACTTCATCGGTTAAGATGGCTGGAAAATTGCCATGCATTTCCCAAGTAATGAAAAATGGTTTCCAATCAATGAATGTTCTTAACTCATTCAAATCGTAATTTTCAAATACTTTGGTGCCTGTAAAGCTAGGTGTAGGGGGAGTATAACTGTCCCAATCAATAGCCACTTTATTTCTCAATGCCTCTGCATATGACAGGTATTGCTTTACGGATTTCTTATTGTCGAATCCTTCTTTTAGTTTGCTGTACTCTTGTACTAATTCATCTAAGAATGGGGTCTTTAGTTCTTTATTCAATAAAGAGCCCGCAACTGTTACACTTCTGGATGCGTCTAGTACATGCACTACGCCATTTTGGTATTCTGGTGCAATCTTTACGGCAGTATGCATTCTGGAAGTAGTAGCCCCTCCAATTAATAAAGGCTGCTTCATATTCCTGCGCTTCATTTCCTTGGCTATATGCACCATTTCATCTAAGGAAGGCGTAATCAATCCACTCAATCCTATAATATCTGCTTTCTCTCTTTCTGCTGCTTCTAATATTTTATCTGCTGGTACCATTACCCCCATGTCTACAATATCATAACCATTACAGCCTAATACTACACCCACAATATTTTTTCCAATATCGTGTACGTCTCCTTTAACAGTGGCCAATAATATTTTTGCTGCACCTGCCGTTTCTTCGTTCACTGTTCCTGCCGCTAAGTGTGCTTGTTTTCTATCTTCTTTTTCTTGCTCTATATAAGGCGTTAAAATGGCCACACTTTTTTTCATTACGCGGGCACTCTTTACCACTTGTGGTAAAAACATTTTTCCTGCTCCAAATAAATCGCCTACGATATTCATCCCATCCATCAATGGTCCTTCTATCACATCCAATGGTCTTGGATATTTTTGTCTGGCTTCTTCTGTGTCTTCGTCTATATAATCGGTGATGCCATTGATTAATGAATGCGCTAATCTTTTTTCAACAGGTTCTTTTCTCCAGGCTTCATCTTTTATTTCTACTTTTCCCTTGGCCTTAACGGTTTCTGCGTGTTGGATTAATTTTTCTGTGGCTTCGTTGTTGTCGTTGTTTCTATTCAAGATAACGTCTTCGCATAAAGCCCTTAGGGTGGGTTCTATTTCATCGTACACTACCAACTGTCCTGCGTTTACAATCCCCATATCCATACCCGCTTTAATGGCGTGTAATAAGAATACAGAATGGATGGCTTCTCTTACATGGTCGTTCCCTCTAAACGAAAAAGATACATTTGATACACCTCCTGAAACCTTTGCCAATGGCATCAATCGCTTGATTTCTCTGGTGGCTTCTATAAAATCTACTGCATAGTTATTGTGTTCTTCTATTCCTGTTGCAATCGCAAATATATTCGGGTCGAATATGATATCCTGTGGATCAAAACCTACTTGCTCGGTTAATATTTTGTATGCACGATGACAGATTTCTATTTTTCTATCCTTGGTATCTGCTTGGCCTACTTCATCAAATGCCATTACAATGACTGCTGCCCCAAAAGATTTACAAATGAATGCTTGCTCTATGAATTTTTCTTCTCCTTCTTTCATAGAGATGGAGTTCACAATACATTTTCCTTGCACACATTTTAATCCTGCCTCTATGATCTCAAATTTGGAGCTATCAATCATGATGGGAATGCGCGCGATATCTGGTTCGCTTTGTAACAGATTTAAATAAGTGGTCATGGCACTTACGCCTTCTAACAAAGCATCGTCCATGTTCACGTCTAATATTTGTGCGCCGCTTTCTACCTGTTGTCTGGCAACAGATAATGCTTCTTCAAATTTATTTTCTCTGATTAAGCGTGCAAATTTCTTTGAACCTGTTACATTGGTTCTTTCGCCTACGTTTACAAAATTCGTTTCTGGTCTTATGACTAAAGGCTCTAATCCGGAAAGCCTTAAAAAAGGTTTGATAGTACTCATTGCTTAAAGGGTTGTTTCAACCACAGGTAAGGGTCTGGGTTGCATTTTTCTTACGTTGTCTGCAATATGTTTTATATGATCGGGTGTTGTTCCGCAACATCCACCTACAATATTTACGAAGCCTTGCTTGGCCCATTCTTCAATAAAATGCGCGGTTTGGTGTGGAGCTTCATCGTATTCGCCCATGGCATTGGGCAAGCCTGCATTGGGATAAGCCGAGGTATAGCAGGCGGCTATTTGTGACAGCTCTTCTATATGACTGCGCATTTCTGCTGCACCTAGCGCACAGTTTAGTCCAATGCTGATGGGGTTGGCATGCATCACAGATGTATAAAATGCTTCTAAAGTTTGTCCACTCAGGGTTCTTCCCGATGCATCGGTTATGGTTCCACTGATCATGATGGGCAATTCGGGAATGCCCTTGTCTCTGAAATATTTTTTGGCTGCGTAAATGGCTCCCTTTGCGTTCAGGGTATCAAAAATGGTTTCGATTAATAGGATGTCTACGCCTCCATTTACCAATCCATCTATTTGTTCATAATAGGCATTGGCTACTTCGTCAAAACTGACAGCGCGGTAACCTGGATTGTTTACATCGGGAGACAAACTCAAGGTTTTATTCAATGGTCCAATGGCCCCTGCTACAAATTTGGGTCCTGCGTCAGGATGTTTTTGTTGGTATTCATTTACCGCTTCGCGGGCACATTTGGCGGCGGCTACGTTCAACTCATAAGCCAAATTTTGCATGTCATAGTCTGCCATGGCAATGACTGTGCTGCTGAATGTATTGGTCTCAATAATATCTGCACCCGCTTCTAAATACAATAAGTGTATGCCTTTGATAATCTTTGGCTGGGTGATGCATAGCAAATCGTTATTGCCTTTCACGTCTACATGCCAGTCTTTGAATCGCTCGCCTCTGTAATCGGCTTCCGTTAAATGATGCTTCTGTATCATGGTACCCATGGCACCATCAATTACCAGAATTCTTTTTTGTAGTTCTTGTTTTAGTAACATAGTATTGGTTCTTACACCGCTGGTGATTGAATGAACCAATAAACGAAGGAATGTGGGGGAGTTGCACTTCTACGTTTATTAGTTCTAGTTAACTAGCCATAGAGGTACAACACCACTATGGCCAGGACTTTGGCTGAACAATAAACAAATCCACCAAAGTCGGTGCAAAGATACACCCATATTGTATTCCGTCAAAATATAGCCGCGAAAGCGGTTGGAGTGCTATTGATAAACCGCGTTGATTTCTGCGTTTACTTTTTCTGTTACTGAGGAAGCATCAATTTTATGGTCTTTCATGACAATCGGGAACTTACCGGTTGCAGATACTTTACCCGCTTTAACTGTAATGGTACCATTTACGGTAATAGGTTTGCTTACGCCATGTAAGGTTAAATTGCCCTTTACCACTACTTTGTAATTGCCATCTTTCGAAAAATTAACGTCCTTGATATTGCTGATGCTTCCTTTGAATTCTGCTCTGGGAAACTTGTTGCTCTCTGCATAATCGTTGTTGAACTTCTCCTGCATTTCCGCATATTCAAACTTAAACCCTTTGATGAGTAAGCTAAAGCTGATCTCTCCCTTATCGGATAAGCGGCTGGCTACTTCATTGTTTACTGCTTTTACGTCTTCATCATTGGTGGCAACAAAGCTTACTTTGGTATTGCGCGTGCCATATAATTTTTGTGCTTGTGTTTGTGTGAAAGCAATGCTTAATAGCGCTATGAATAGAAACTTTTTCATTGGATAACTCTTTTTTGTTGCTGTAAAATTTTAATAAAATTTAATTTTCCTCTTTCTACAATTTTAAGTGTTGCATTATTATTGGATCAGCACCCCTTCATTAATCACTACATTGGCATCTGGAATATAGCCTGTACAAATTCCTTTGAAACGTATGGTGGTGCCTGCTTTCAGTTCACCTGGGTTGGTTTTAAAGGTACAGTTGATCACAAAAAACGGATCATCTGTTTTAAAGTTTACCACTACTTGTCCATCCTGATTGGTACTAAAGTCTACAATCTCTCCTTCAATTTCAATGGCTTTGTCTAAGTACTCTGCATTGGCTGCCGCTTCGTTGTTTTTGAAGGCTTCAAACAATGCCTGTGCTTTTACGGCAATGGCTTTTTCGGTGGTTACATCCCTGTGTGGCTTGGTCAATATTTTGTAAGCTATAATCCCCCCGGTAATGACTCCTGCCAGTCCCAGGATCAATATGATTTTAACCCATTTTTTCATAATAGACCTATTTTAATGTTTAAACAACGAAATTACGCAATTGTTTGCAGAAACGACCAAATTCTTATTGCACATACTGCTGAACAGGCAGGCGATTGGCAATGCTTCGGGCCAGCGTCATTTCGTCTGCATATTCCAGTTCTCCTCCAAATGCTATGCCACGGGCGATCGTGGTGATTTTGCAGGACAAATGGGCAATTTTTTTCTGAATAAAATAGATGGTGGTGTCTCCCTGTATATTCGGACTCAGGGCAAATACCAGTTCCTCTACCCGTTCCTGCGTAATCCGGTTCACCAGCAGCTCAATTGTTAGTTGGTCGGGGCCTATGCCATCCAACGGCGATATAATCCCCCCGAGCACATGATAAGTTCCATTGAATTGCTGGGTACTTTCAATGGCAATCACATCCCGTATATTTTCTACCACACAAACAATATGCTGAGTGCGCGCAGTATTGCTGCAGATACTGCAGATTTCTCCGTCACTGATATTGTTGCATCGCTTGCAAAACTGTATCTCCTTTCGCATTTTGGTTAAAATATCTCCAAACAAAGCGACTTCATTTACATCCTGCTTCAATAAATGTAAGACCAGTCTGAGCGCGGTCTTTT
>CALEST010000370.1 GCA_937907555.1 uncultured Sediminibacterium sp. | reverse complement strand
AAATCTCCGTTATTGCTATTCTTTTTTCCCGCTCTCTCCATTAACCACAACATCCATTCTTTCCTGCTTTCTCCTTTATGATTCAAAATTGTTTTATGTAACATCTCCGATGTATGCCTTTTCATATTTTGCATAATTTTCTCAAGCTTATCGCCATGAGAACCTATAATTATATGAATGTGACTTGTCATTATGCACCAACCGTACAATTCCATTCCCTTATTTGCCATACAATACTGCCAGCTATCTAATACTACCTTTTTATATTCGTCCCGGATAAATAAATCTATCCAGTAAACTACTGCAAAGCTTACAAAATAAAGTTTATCACTATCCCTGAATTTGTACTTTCTGCTCATTGGTATTTTTAGTACAAAATACAATGCAGGCTTATTTTTTCCAGGTTGTTTTCAGCATAAAATAATGTTGATTTAACCGGAGATTTCGTATTTTTTTTCAGCTTATAGATTACGCATGTTTGAATGGGACTAATTTAGTAATAGTAAAATATAAAATACCAAGATGACAATACAATCTTTACTACTAATTAGGCACAAGTACGCTTTGCTCAAGGCATGGCTGCATACTTGCGCCAGATTGGGGAGATTGGGGAAAATCACTTAGTAATTCGATATATTCCAATTAAGATCAAAAGTAAAATCGTTACTGCTTTTGTAAAAGTAAACTTGACTCCTCGTTTTAAATACAAGGTGAATAACAAAAAAATGCCATACAATGCTACTATCAGCCCATACTTATTATACCGGGCTTTGATAGCATTCCTTTCTTCAATATTTATATAATCGACATCATTATATCGCAATCCATAAACAAGAATATTACCGTCCGAATTTTTATTATTATCTGCCCAGATTTGCACTGTGTCACCCTTTTTTAATCTATTGAGGATCTCATCATATGCTGAAGCCTTGTACTCAAAGTTTTCAATTACAAAATTGTTATTATAACTGTAGGCATCAATTTTGATATTATCATAAAACTTAAGAGATGTTCTAAAATGGCTAGATACTGGTTTCCCTTTCAATACAATTGACAGTGATTGCTTTTCATTAAGTGATATATCAGTATTACGGAAAGAATAAAGGAAAGAGCATAATATTATTATTAAACTAAGCAAAAATACAGAAAGATTGTGTTTATTTAACATTATTAGGTTTCTTCATAAATAAACTATCAATATAACTTATTGTTGCCTCAATCCCATCGTAATACTGTCGTTGACTAAAATATGGAATAAGGCGATTAATAGCTAATTGACTCAAGCTGTCGGTAATAACTTCCCTTGCTTTGTTCCCTGTATGAATCTTAATTTTCTTATCATCATAAGAAAAATACAGTAAAATATTATTATTGGTTGTAGTAACCTTTCCACTTACTACACCAAAAATATATTCATCGTAATTTTTATGCTTGTAATACTTTTCAGCTATCACTGTGTATACAAACAAATGATAAACCCCTTTTTTGTCAATTGCTCTAAGCTTCCCATCAATTTCTTTTGTTTGGCTACTATCTAAAAAAGAACCTGCGTCTACAACTAATTTATTCTTAATTGTACTGCTCTTACAGCTTAATAAGAAAACAATAATAATATAGCAAAATATCTTTAGCTTACTCATGGAGTATTTCCGTTATTTGATTTTTTAGAAGAACTTTTATTTTTCTCTTTGGTCTTTTCTTTTGTTTTTCCATCCAACAATCTGCTTTTTACATATTGTGTGCCTTTGTCCTCTATATACTTCTTTATATTTTCCGGAGTAGGATCTTGAACTACCTTTATGATATCTAATACTTCATCTTGAACATCACCAAACATTGTAAATTCATTTAATCCCTCTCGTACTGTTTCATATTTTTGCTTTTCCCACTCTAAACTTTCATTTGCTTTTTTTAATGCCTCTATCTTTTTTTGTGTTTGTTCTCTTTTTATTTCTGCTGCAGTCTTTACTCTCGGCTTTTTAGGATCTTCTGTCCAGGTTCCAGTAGCGCCTCCACCACCGACACCACCTTCTCCAGGAGGCGACGCAAAACCTCTAAAATTTGATTTGTGATTATTTGTTTCAGACTCAATTTCTTGTGTGAGCTTATCTATTTCCTTACTATTATTACCAATCTTGCTTTTAATATTCAGAATTTTACCCTCGGTTATAATTTTAGCAGCATAAACACCAGCCTGAAACTGCCAAGAAACTTTTGCAAGTTTTGTAGCATCTTTCAAATAAGGTTTAACCTCTTTAAACTTCTCATACAATTCTTTAAATCTTTCATCTGGATTTTGGGGCTGAGTATTGGGTTGTGTTGGCATATTTTCAAGTCCGTCAAGGTCAATATTTAGTATCGGACTATTACCTGCAAACTGATAAGGAGAAAACCATGGATAAAATTGAAATAAAGGATCAACAGATTTAAAGCGTCCTAGCCTTGGATCATATATCCTAAAGCCATAATCATATTGAACAACTTCATTGTCTAATTCTTTCCCATTAAATCCGTATCGGTAGGACAAACTTCCTGAAGTATAACTCCTACCCGGCATATTCATTCCAAACGGGTAATAATCGTTTGCAGTTACCACATCGGCACTGTACCAATCAATAGTTGTACCGCTAGTAGAGTGTGGTATTCTCTTATCAGACACTGTTACCAGCACATTCCCCAAATGGTTACTCAACTCAAAGAACTTATTTCCTCTCTCAAAATTAGAAATTCCAGCTGATATTATTACACCAGGTTGAACATTTATATTTCTGTTAAATATTCCAAGCCTGCTGCTTCCATACAGGTGTGTTTCTGATAATGTTAAATCACCATTATTAAGTTGTGTATTCCCTTTTTCATATACACTCATAACATTTCCACTGGCATCCCTCACATAATAAGTAATTTTACCATCAACATTTTTACTTATCCTGTTACCGGAAGCGTCATACCCATAACTGATTATTGTAGTTACACCTGATTTAATTTTAGTGATCTTACTGATTTTTCCATACACCGTCCATTCAATCATTGGCTGGGTTGGATTATTAGGATCATGCAAAAATTCAGATTTATCCTGCACAAGATTGCCAATTTTATCATACACATAATTATTATTGGCCTGGCCTTGTTTTATATCATTATACTTATCATAATCAGTGGAAGACGCATCGGTTGCAACATCAACCACTTTATCCAGTTGATTGGTTCCTGGCTTATAGCTATAAGTCATATCATCCATAGTAATCCTGGCAGAATTACCATTTCGTTTATAAGTGGTAATATTCCCATTAGGGTCATACACTACCCTTTCTAAATAAGCATCCACTGGCTGTGGCGAGGAACTCCAGGAATTATTAGTATTATTAAACCCATTAAAAGCATCCATGCTCTTAATCCTGTTTAACTGATCATACTTATATCCATATAATTGCGCCTCGCCAATCTTTGGAATGTTCACAAACATGGATGCTATATTTCCATTGAAGAGACCATTAGCTACTGTTGTGCTGTTGCTATTGGTCAGGCTAAATGTATTTGCCACAAAGGGATTAGCCACTGTGCTGCTAATTGATTTATAATCGCCACTAAAATAGTTCAGGCTAAATCCAAAAACATCTCTGCCAATATTACTATTTGTTCCGCTGAGCATTCCATCAATTCCCATATCAAATGTGCCGTCATTCACACTGGTACTATTAACCCCTTTAAGCCATCCCTGCAGTGTATAAGCATAGTCAATGCCCTGAACCTGGTTTTGTCCGATCACAGTCCTTGCCAATGGGCCATGCTTATAGTACTGATAGCGGGCATCCCGTTCCCATACCAACCTGTCAGAACTTGTTTCCACATAGGTTAACCGGTTCTCCGCATCATAAGAATACCTGTGATAAAAGGCATCCTTAAATCCAGCCTGGTATGCCACTTCGTTAACTTTTCCACTAATCAGGTCGTAATTGTATTGCATTTTTTTCCACCTGTTCCCAGTACTATTCATATCATTTGGCGTACCGTT
>CALEST010000369.1 GCA_937907555.1 uncultured Sediminibacterium sp. | reverse complement strand
ATATAGTCTTTCGCTGTTGATTGGATAAGTTCCTGTGTTGTCATCAGCTTCTCCGTGTATTAAAAGAATAGGCGTTTTAATTTTATCTGCATAGCTGAACGGGCTCATTTTGTAATATAAATCCGGAGCCTGCCAGTAGGTTCTGTCTTCATTTTGAAAGCCAAAGGGAGTAAGTGTTCTGTTGTACGCTCCACTTCTGGCAATACCTGCTTTAAACCAATTGGTATGTGCCAGTAAATTGGCAGTCATAAATGCTCCGTAACTATGTCCGCCAACTGCTACTCTGTTTTTATCGGCAACGCCCATACCGGATAAATGTTCAATGGCAGCAGCTGCATTTAATTTAAGCTGTTCAATAAAATTATCATTGGGTTTTTTGTCTGTGCCTGAAGCCACAATCGGCATTTCTGCATTATCCAGAACTGCATAACCCTGTGTAACATAGTAAATAGGAGAGCCCCAGCTTAAAGTAGTGAAACGGTCTTTGCTGCCTCTGATCTGAGCAGCATCTGCTGCGGAATTGAACTCTCTTGGATAGGCCCATATAATCAGGGGTAATGGCCCTTTGCTCTTATCATAACCACTGGGTAAATACAAATCTCCGGTTAAATCTACGCCATCCGCGCGCTTGTATTTAATTTTTTCTTTTGTTACTGTTTCCAGTGCGGGATAAGGGTTTGTAAAAGTAGTGATAGCCCGGTCGGCCATTTTCAGCTTCAGGTTTTTAATGTAATAGTTGGGAACCTGCTTTTGTGATTCTTTTCTGGTTAGTAATACCAGATTATTGGCATCCAGTACTTCTGATACTTGTTCAAATTCACCTTCATTGCATCTCCAGATAATTTCATTTTGTTTGGTTGTTAAATCAAATTTAGCCAGGAAGGGAAGGTCGCCTTTGGGAGAAGAACCAGTAGTATTGTTCATTAATAGTTTGGTTCCGTTATCAACAGTAACAATTACGTTTCTTCCAAAATTGTTTTTTGCCGTTACGGGTGATCCGGGGTTGCCGTATGCATCTGTTTGATTTCTTTCGTACAATAATTCAAGGCTTTCTTTCTTTGAATTGTACAGGCTAACTCTTCCAAGTTGCTTGCTTCTTGAAATTTCATTCACCAGCGCTATATTTTCATTGCCCCAGGTTGTTCCTGCATAACGAAGTTTTGTTTTAAACAAAGTTTTGGGTGAACCGGTAAAAGGAGCGCTTAATGCCAATACCGCATCTCTGAATTCTACCTGTTTTTTAATTAATCCGCTATCCAATGGTTCTGCCCATGTAATGGTAGCTGCTTCATCATCTCTCCAATCAAAAGCTCTGGGCACATTCTGGGTATTATCGTAGCCGGAAGGTGTGCCTTCTGTGGATGGCAGTTCAACCAATAGTTTAACGGTATTGCCAGATAAATCTGTGATGATCATTTTAGAAGGAAATCCATTGGCAGTTACCAAATAAGAGAAGGGTTGCTGCAACTGTTTCTGTAACATATATTTTTTATCCGGAGATACACTGAAACTGCTTAATATACATGGTTTACCCGCAAGGGTTTCTACCCCATTTTTGTTCATAACCAACTGTGAAGTGGCATAAAATTGAAACAACTGTTCGTCGTAAGGGCTTTTAATTAAATCCTGATAAGTCGGACTGGGGGCCGCTTTGCCAAGATTTTGCTGAATGGTTGGACCTTTCGGAGTGATGGGTTTTTTAGGAGCTGCTGACGCAGTGGATACAGTTGACTTGTATAGGATAGTATTATCATCTACCCAGGTATAAGCATTTCCCAATACGGTATTCAAAGGGCGTTTGTTGATTCTGGTTGCTTTTTTGGTTGCAACATCTATTACATATAAATCAACCTGTGATCCTGATGAATGCGTAAATGCAATTTTATTTTCTGAAGGACTCCAGCTTACAGAACCTGCCAGTAAATTGGCGGGTAAACCAGTAATGGTATATGTCTTGTTTTCTTTCAGGTGTTTCAGTTGGAAATTGTTGATGAAATTTTGTCTGCTGGGAGAAAAATTATTGGGGTTTAATCTTAATCCGGCTACCCTGATTTCTGGTTGACCCAATTCTTCCACTGTAGGGTAGGAATTTCTGCCAGATAAAAGCATCCAGGTAGCGGATCCATCCACGCTAACAGCAGGGGTGGGTGCGGCCAATAGTAAATCTGCAATCACTTTAGGGGGAGTCTGATAGCTAACGGCATCCTGTGCTTTCAGAAACCAACTGGAACCTGATAGCATAAGTGTCAGAAGGATGATTTTTTTCATTTTCATATAATCGTATTGTTTATAAGGGA
>CALEST010000368.1 GCA_937907555.1 uncultured Sediminibacterium sp. | reverse complement strand
ATTATACATAGTGTCTTCGCCAACAAAATCAGCATTCAGCCAGTTACTTTGAAAAGAGAAACTGTTTCTTCCCGCTTTTTTGCCAATAGAAAAACTCATGGAGTATTCAATATTGCCATTTTCTTGTTTAAGCTCGTATCTGGTAAAAATAAGGTCACGAAGTTTAAACTGATCCATATTTAGCAATACGGCTCCTTTAAGACGATCGCATATTGGTTTGGTATGGTCGTAAACATCACCCAGTGTTTTGGTAGCAAAGGCAACAGCCTTACAAGTGTCGTTCTCCGTAAAATCAATAGCCCTTACTTCAACTGCATTCGTGATGCCAGGAATATCGGTGGGGGTACTTACATAGGCAGTGTAAGCGCCTTCCGGTATTCTGTCTGGCATAATATCAGCAAGGCCAAGGGGTCTGTTTAAAGACATGCTTCGAATCTGGTTGCTTTCCAGATTCAGTTTTTCCATGCGTGCATAATCGACTGGTCCGTTAAGCCCCTGTTTTAGTTTGGTTAAGGTTCTCTTGGCTATTTTATTGCCAAGTCCTTTGCTTTCCAGTCCACCTGTGTTACCGGAAAAGGATACACCACCATCTTCAGTAAAAATAGGAATGGAATCCAGTCTTTCGGTACAAAGAATAGGGGTAACGGTTGCATAAAACAATAAGTCATTAAAATCCTGATCACAATCATTGCGATCTCTTAAAATATCTTCAAAACCAATTACCAGACGGTTGGTCATGGTATCTCTCACGATTACTGTATGTTGCTTTAATGAATCATTCGACTCCGGATTGAATTCTGGATTGGAATATACTTTCCAGTTGCCCTGCTTAACAGAACTGCCATCCCAACCGTTGGAAATTAAGACAAATCCAATTTCAGTATTGGTAGGGAAGTTTCCGAGATATACTTTATCACCTGCAACCAGGGAGCCACCAAAGCCTTGTTTGGAAGCATTGGGGAAAATAATCTTGATATCCTGATTTTTAGGAGGGGTACTCGGTGGGTTTCCTTTTGGAAAAGTATAATATCCTAAAGAGTTCAGATAAGAAGCTCCTTCGTCTATGAAAGTAATCCAAATATCTGAAGGGCAATTGGTTCCGATTGTTTTTACTCTTTCCTGTGCAATTAACAAGGGGTTATATACAGGTACTGGCCTGTACTCTGGTAAAGTAATATCTATTAAGGTTCTGAAAAATGCACTTACGCTGTCTCTGGGTGTTACCAGGTAATTGGGTCTTCCACTGGAACTATAAGTTCCCAGGTAGGTGTAGTTCTGTGCATGAACCTGTCCGGCGCCGGAAATAAGTAACAACGCAATGACAAATGAAAGGATAGGGCGGTTCATAACACTAGATTTTAGTATAAAATTACTGTATATAGATAGATTCAATACGCTAATAACGTGCCAATAGGCCTAAAACGTATTAAATACCTACTAATTTGTATGTATTTTATTGGGAAAACTTCATTCGGAGACTAAGCCTTCGTTTTGTACCTTCGCAGCATTATGGAAATTACAGTTAAAACCGCCCAGCAACTAAGGCTTACCGAAGAAGAATTTGAGTTGATTAAACAAAAATTGGGTCGTACGCCCAATTTCACAGAACTCTGTGCTTTTAGCGGAATGTGGAGTGAACATTGTAGTTACAAAAACTCCATAAAATGGTTAAAAACCCTGCCCAGAGAAGGGGGAAGAATGCTAGTGGCAGCCGGGGAAGAAAACGCCGGATTAATGGATATGGGTAATGGATTTGGGGTGGTTTTTAAAATTGAAAGTCACAATCACCCAAGCGCTATTGAGCCATTTCAGGGAGCGGCTACCGGTGTAGGTGGTATTCAACGTGATATTTTTACCATGGGAGCAAGACCGATTGCTTCATTGAACAGCTTACGTTTCGGTAATCTAAAAGATAAAAAGACACAGCATTTATTGGCTGGAGTTGTAAAAGGTATTGGACATTATGGAAACTGTTTTGGTGTACCAACGGTTGGCGGTGAAGTTTATTTTGAAGATTGCTATCATACCAATCCGCTGGTGAATGCCATGAGTGTGGGTATCATGCAGGCCAATAAAATGGTAAGTGCCACAGCAAAAGGAACAGGTAATCCGGTTA
>CALEST010000367.1 GCA_937907555.1 uncultured Sediminibacterium sp. | reverse complement strand
ACAAAGTTCTTTTGAAATTAAAATAAACGGGGGGTTAGCTCAGTTGGCTAGAGCGCTTGCATGGCATGCAAGAGGTCGTCGGTTCGACCCCGATACTCTCCACTCAAAAGCCCCTTTATGGGGCTTTTTTTATGCACTACAACGTATACATTATTTATTCGCAATCGCTGAACAAGTATTACACAGGTTCTTGCGAAGACTTCCCTACACGTCTCTCCCAACACAATGCTGGTAGAAATAAATCTACCAAGGCTGGTATACCATGGATACTTAAACACATAGAAAAATTTAATTCCCTTTCTGAAGCAAGAGCAAGAGAAGCCTACATCAAAAAAATGAAAAGCAGAAAGTACATTGAATCCTTATTCTCTTAATGTGTTAGAGCGCCCCGAATTCATTCGGGGAGGTCGTCGGTTCGACCCCGATACTCTCCACCAAAGCCCCTTTATGGGGCTTTTTTATTGCCCTTTACCTCTCATAACCAGAATACAAAATGGGCCGTTCGGCCCATAAATTAGGGAGCAAATAATAATATTTTGCAGCAGTATATGAGAAAATATAAATACTGCGGAATTTATAACATCAAGTCATTTGCTTTAGGAATTTTATTATCCATAAATATTTCAGGTTTTTCACAAATAAGTGAAGCAGCAAAACAGAAGAACCTGGCAGCTGATAAAGCCTGGTCATCCGGCGATCAAAATGAAGCCGTAAGATTGTATCTGGAATCTATAAGCCTCTCGCCTAAACAAATGCTCCCCTATCAACGTTTAGCTTTCTTCTTTGAAGCTAAGGGATTAACGGACAGAGCTTTGTCTTACCTCACTAATGGTATTTCTCAGAATCCAACTGCTGCTCTTTTTTCACAAAGAGCCTTAATCTATTCTTCATTGAAGAATTATGATTTGGCAAAAGCGGACGAAGAAAATGCCATATTGCTTAACAAAACAGATCCAGTACATTACTACAATGCAGCACTTTTTTCTTACTATCTGAAAGAAGCTAATCCAACCCGTTATTTTGATGAGGCAGATAAAATTGCTTCCATCCCCAAACCTGAGATTTGGCTCAGACGTGGATTATATTTTGCAGCTGGACCTGCAGATTATAAAACTGCAAAAATTTGGTTTGATAAAATTTTCACAAATGGAGATCATCCTTCCTATTCCCCCAACGACTTAAACCTGATGGGCATTACATCCTATCAAAACAAAGAATTCAATAATGCCGAAAAATTGTTCAAGGGTTCATTGGAACGCAAGGAGGACCCGGATGTAATGGGAAATCTGGCATCCGTATATGTTGACCAGCAGAATTGGCAAAAACTACTTGAATTATCAAAAAACATGGTCAGCAAATACCCCGAACATATCATGGCAAATGCCTATTACGGTGTGGCCCTGGTTCGAACAGGTCAACAGAATGAAGGCAACCGGTTCATAAAAAAAGCCGAATCACTTCAGCAGAAACAGCAATAACACCCAATACATGAAGGCTATTTTATTTATTACTTCTTTAGCTATACTTTCTACAGCCAATGCGCAATGCATTAAAGGGGACTGTACCAACGGAACCGGCAGCTTCAACTTCGGATACGCAATATATACTGGTAGCTTTAAAAATGGCAAACCTCATGGAGCCGGAGTAATGGATTATGGGAATGGAGAAAAATATGAGGGCCAATTTGTTAATGGAACAGAAGAAGGAGAAGGTGTTTTTTATAAAAAAGGGACTTCAAAAAAAGTCCTGTATGAGAAAGGAAAAATCGTTCGCGAAACAGAAATTGTTATCAGAGGAGGTCATATGCCTATTGTAGAAGGCTGTTCCTCCGGAGATTGTTTAAATGGTTCCGGTGTTATGATTTATCCGAGCAAAAACAAATATTCCGGGCAATTTAAAAATGGACAAAGACATGGAACCGGCACTTTCACTTTTGCAAGTGGCAATACTTTCGTGGGAAAATTTCATCAGGATCTGCCTGTTGAAGGAACATTCAATTATGCGAGGGAGTCGGTTAGCTTTACAGGCAAAGTAAACGAAGACTGTACTCCGCATACTGGCAATTATTATTATCCCAATACAGAAGCCACGGTGACCATACTGAATGGCAAAATCACCAAAATTGTAAATCCAAAGGCAGACAAACTGAAAGCAGAAATGAGCCAGATGGATGCCGCACAAAAACCTACCACCTGCACCCGCTGCAATGGCAAAGGCATTTCTGGCTATTCCAGGGTAAGTGTTACCAATACTGTTGAAAATGTGGGGGTTGACCGCTATCTGAATGGCCGATACACTACTACTACTCGTTATGGCAGTACATCTTTCCCTGATATCTGCACAGAGTGTGGGGGCAAAGGAATTAAAACAAATAAATAATCATGATTAAATTATCAAAATTTACAAACAAAAGACGTCGTAGCATTTTTTTAATCGGGAGTATATTTTTACTGCTAACCATCCTCTCAAAATCAAACGCACAAAATACGAATAGCGTTCCTTCTCAAAGCCAGCCTGGAATTTTTACAGTTTCGGTAAATGGCAAACCTATGTTGTTCAATCCAAGTAAACTGCTTGCTTTCAGGGTAAAAGAAGACGGATCCGTTTCCATTTCTGCGCAAACATCTACCGATATATTCAACACTAATATTCTCGTGATGAATATTGCACCATCAGATACCACCAAACTGATTACGAAAGGAGAATATAAAATTGTGCCAGAAGATGATGCAAGCAACTTCATAGTTAGAGCCGAATATTCTTCCAATGCAAATGGGAATAGCTCGTATTGGTGGAGTGATGCAAGTCGGGTAAAGGGCGGACAAATTATCATTGATCTAATCACTACAGACCGAATCAAGGGCAGGTTCTCCTTTACCGGTGTATTAGAAAAAGAAGACGGCAGCATGGATGCTAAGAACCTCGTGAAAATCACCAATGGAATTTTTGATTTACCGCTGGAAACCAGAAGTCGAATAGACCCAAGATAAAAACAACGTCATCTAAAAAAACATAAAAAGTATGAAAAAAATTATTGTCATCCTCTCCTTATTCTTGCTTTCTCATAGCATGAAGGCTCAGGAAACAAATTCCAGTAAATTAAAATTTGATTTGGCTTTTTTAATCGCAGATGCTGCAAAGGGATTTCCGGAAACCTTTAATTCTCTTACAGACAACAAACCCTACGGGAGGTATTATAGCGCAAAAAGAGCGCTTTTTGGAATTACGGAAAGAGCAGGTTTAACCTATCTTCCGCCGAGGGAAAAAACGAAGTACAACGAAGCTGAAAATGAGGAGTTTTATTTTACTCAATTATTTAAAACTGGGAAGCCCTATTATGATATTATTAAGGACTCTCTGGAATTGATTTTAGATGGTTCAGCCAAAGAAGCAGGTCTTAAGAAAATTAAAATTAAATCCCCAAAACAGTCTAGTTTTAAATGGACTGGATACCAATACGCCATCAATAAAAAGACTGCCTTCAGCATCATTTATGATGATGATGATGATAATAGTATCCGACTAAGAGTTTATTCGCCCTTTCGTCCTGCAGATGTTTCTCCTCCTTTAAAAACATTGGGCTGTATTGTTATTTCATTTGACAACTTCGTTTATAAATATGTTGCACCGGTTTACGGAGAGAGCATGAATGACATAAGCAGCACAGCTACATTGGCTGCTAAAGCATTTAATAATTCGGGTATTGTTGGGAAAGATTACCAATACACATGGTACCCCAACAAAACCGTATATGATATTCAACAGATGTTTAAAAAACCAATAGTTGTAAGTGAAATAGGTGGCGTAACAGCCAAATAAACAAGATTGATTAAGTAAAAAGCCCGACCATTTGGTCGGGCTTTAAAATTTTATAGAGGCTATTCAAGCCATAACAGCAATTACTCCCAAATCTGGTCTTTGCCTTCCAGCCATAATTTCACAGACTCCGTTGTTACTGATTTTGGTCTTTCCAACGGGAAGCCCAGGGCTCTGTCCCAGCACAAGCTGGCCATTACACCCAATGCACGGCTTACAGCAAATAATACGGTGTAGAACTCATACTCAACAAAACCATAGTGTACCAATAATGCACCACTATGTGCATCTACGTTTGGCCATGGATTTTTGATTTTTCCCAATGATTGCAGAATTGGCGGAACAGTTTCATAAATATTCCAGACCGTATTTACCAGCTTATCATCCGGCATATGTTTCTTACCGAATTCCATTTGTGCAGAGAAGCGTGGATCTGTTTTACGCAATACAGCATGACCATATCCTGGCACTACTTTGCCAGAGTTCAATGTATCCTGTACATATTGTGCAATCTGCTCTTTACTTGGACTATCAGTTCCTAACTTTTCCTGCATTTCAAAAATCCACTTGATCACTTCCTGATTAGCCAATCCATGTAAAGGACCAGCCAATCCATTCATACCAGCGGCATAGCTAAGGAAAGGATCACTTAATGCAGAACCCACCAGGTGTGTGGTGTGAGCAGACACATTACCACCTTCGTGATCTGCGTGGATGGTCATGTACAAACGCATCAATTCCTTAAAGCTCTCGTCGTTATATCCCATCATATGGGCAAAGTTGCCTGCCCAGTCTAACAAACCATTGGGTTGAATATGTTCGTTGTTTCTATACTTTCTTCTGTAGATATAGGCTGCAATTCTGGGTAAACGGGCAATCAAATCCATTGCATCATCGTAAGTAGCATCCCAATAATCTTTCTTGTTCATGCCCTTGCCATATTCCTTAGCAAAATTGCTTTCGGTTTGCAAAGCCATCACCCCTACCACAAACATGGTCATTGGGTGGGTATTCAAAGGAAGCGCATCGATGGTGGCAAATACATGGTTCGGAACATGGCTTCTTCTTTGCCAAACACTGGTTATATGATTCACTTGCTCCTCAGTTGGCAATTCTCCCATCAACATAAGGTAGAACAATCCTTCGGGTAAGGGTTCGCCCCCATTGGGTGCTTTTGGCAGTTTTTCCTGCAACTCAGGAATGGAATAGCCTCTGAAACGGATTCCTTCCTGTGCATCCAGTAAACTGGTTTCAGTTACTAAACCGGTGATGCCCCTCATACCCTGATAAATCTGGGCTAAAGTAACTTCACCAATTTTTTTATTTCCGTGATCTTTTAAAATGGATTTGATTTCAGCAGAAGCTATATCAGCTTTTGCTTTAAACCTTTCTTTAATTATTCCCATGGCAA
>CALEST010000366.1 GCA_937907555.1 uncultured Sediminibacterium sp. | reverse complement strand
CCAATGGCATCCTGACGACGGTAACGTTTACCAATGGCATCTTTTTCTTCATAGAAGCATTTGAATGCACCCTTGCATTCGTCCATCAGTTCGCGCGCAATCTCAGGTAATCCATCTTTTTTAACAAGCGGCAGAATCGCTAATTTATTCGGAGCAATTTTAGCAGGGATTCTCAGTACCACTCTGCTGTCGGTGGAGCCATCTTCCTTGGTAATGGTTTCTTCTTCATAAGCATGACTCAGGATTAATAAGAACATACGATCCAGTCCAATAGAAGTTTCTATTACATAAGGAATATAATTGCCGTAAGGCTTGCCAGTGGATTCATCAATATCATTATCAAAATACTGTTGCTTCTTCTTACTGAACTCCTGGTGACTCTTTAAATCGAAATCTGTTCTGCTATGAATGCCTTCTACTTCTTTAAAACCAAAGGGAAATTCAAACTCTATATCTAAAGCAGCATCAGCATAATGCGCCAGTTTTACGTGGTCGTGATAACGGTATTTTTCAGCAGGCAATCCCAAACTTAAATGCCAGTTCAGTCTTTCCTGTTTCCAGAAATTATACCATTCCATCTGCGTGCCAGGTCTAACAAAAAACTGCATTTCCATTTGTTCAAATTCTCGCATGCGGAATATAAACTGACGGGCAACTATTTCATTACGGAAAGCTTTACCGATCTGGGCAATTCCAAATGGCACTTTCATCCTGGCTGTTTTTTGCACATTCAGGAAATTCACAAAAATCCCCTGTGCCGTTTCCGGTCTTAAATAAATAGTATCAGATTCTTCTACAACCGAGCCCAGCTGGGTAGAAAACATCAGGTTGAACTGACGGATATCGGTCCAGTTACCCGTTCCGCTTACGGAACAAACAATCTGATAATCAGCCAACAGCTGTTTTAATCCTGTAAAATCTTCTGCTGCCAGTAACTGATCCATACTGGCCAGTAAGGCGTCAGCTTCTGCTGATTTACCTGCTTCTCTTAACTGGTCTGCCTTGGCTTCAATTATATGATCTACACGGTATCTTTTTTGACTGTCTTTATTGTCAATCATCGGATCACTGAAATTATCCACGTGTCCGCTGGCTTTCCAGGTAGTGGGATGCATGAATATGGCTGCATCAATCCCTACAATGTTCTGGTGCATCTGTGTCATGCTTTTCCACCAGTAATCCTTGATATTCTTTTTTAATTCACTACCATAGGGACCATAATCGTAAACGGCACTAAGTCCATCATAAATTTCGCTACTCTGGTATACAAAACCATACTCTTTGGCATGTGAAATAATTGCCTGAAAACTGTTTTCTGTTGCTGTACTCATACAGCGGCAAAAATAGGTGATTACCCGTTTATCCAGTAAAATGGGCAATGTTGATTAAAAAATTTAGTTTAGGGACACAAAACTCAACAGACCATTATGAAAAAAATCCTGTTCTGGATGCTGCTTTTGCCTACAATGGCTACTGCCCAGCAAACCAATGTACAAACCACAGAATATCCGAATGACTATTTAAGTCCTGCCTTTCATGCGGGCAGAAGGGCTGCTTTTAAAGAGAAAATGCCGGCTAAATCCGTTGGGATTTTCTTTGCGAGTCAGGTAAGACTAAGAAACGACGATGTAGACTATCAGTATGCACAAAATAAAAACTTTTATTATTTCACAGGGCTGGAAGAACCCAATG
>CALEST010000365.1 GCA_937907555.1 uncultured Sediminibacterium sp. | reverse complement strand
TGGAGACAAAGCGGGGTAGTGCCCAAGAACGGATTAATCAATATTCTTCAACAATTTAAATAATCAATCATGGGCATTTTTGACATGCTTTTTGGCGGGAATAATAATACCGCTGATTTAAAATCCCTAATTAATGAGGGTGCTTTTTTGGTAGATGTAAGAACACCAGGTGAATTTGCAGATGGACATGTAAGAGGCTCAGTAAATATTCCACTGGATAATATTACCAAAGAGATTGCCAAATTCAAAGACAAGAAAAATATTATTGTTTTTTGCAGAAGCGGTAACAGAAGTGGAATGGCGAAATCTTTGCTGGAGCAACAGGGAATTACCAATGTCGTGAATGGTGGTACCTGGCAGCATGTGGCACAATTTGTTCAATAAGTTTAAAAATTTACAATGGAAACTTTAAAAATTTTAATCCCAACTGATTTTTCCGTTCAGGCAGAATATGCCTATGTTATGGTGCAAAAGCTAGCTGAGAAAATTAATGTAGATGTGCATTTTTTACATGTATTGTCTGTTCCAGATACTGTTACAATGGACGCTCAGGGGAAAATTTCTACCTGTGGCGAAATCGATGTTCAGTACATTGATCATCAAGTATCTATTGCGAACAGGAATCTTGTGTCATTGAAAAACCATTATGGGGAATCCATTCAGACACATCTGAAATTGGGAAAAGTTACTGACACCATCATACAATTTGCAGGTGATGAGCATTTTGATCTGATTGTTATGGGAACGAAAGGAGCTTGGGGAATTAAAGAAAAAGTTTCCGGCACTGAAACACAGATGATTGCCCGTAAATCGCCGGTTCCTTTACTGTCTTTGATGTGTGATCGCTCAGATTTAGCCATTCATCATTTACTTTTAGTGCACAATTTCTCTTTGCCTAAAGCAGAGAATCTAACACTTATGCATAAAATACTCAATGCTTTTAATCCAAAGCTGCATATGTTACAGATTGTATCTGGAGAAGCAAGTGTAAATAAGGAGGGTATAGAAGCGAATATGAAACAATTTGCTGCATTGAATTCTATTGTCAATTTTGAATGTCATATTATTAGCGATACAGACGTTGAAAATGGCGTTATCCATTTTAATCAGATGCATAATATGGATATGATTTGCATTGGTACACACGGCAAGGGTGGTATTCTTCATCAGAGTGCTATGGAAAAAATGGTGAATCATTTATTCAAACCCATTATCTCATTTCAACTTAAATAACTAATAAATAGCAATGAAAGAAATAATAACGCAAACCTGGTCATGGTGGTTTTCGGGAGCAATGATTGCATCCATCATGTTTTTCCTTTTATACTTTGGTCAATCTTTCGGCTTCTCTTCTAACTTAAGAACCATTTGTGCTGCCGCCGGTCTTGGAAAAAAGACTAAGTTTTTTGATTTTAACTGGAAAGCACAGCTATGGAATATTGTTTTTCTACTGGGCTCCATCATAGGGGGATATATTGCATCCAATTATTTATCTACAGGTGGCCCTGTTGAAATTTCCGCATCTACTATTGAGGATCTTGGAAAAATGGGAATTGCTGCCCCAACCTCTTTACAGCCCAATGAATTATTCAGCTGGGAAGCTGTATTCAGTCTGAAAGGATTTTTAATTCTGGCTTTTGGTGGACTGATGGTGGGCTTTGGTTCCAGATATGCGGGGGGGTGTACATCCGGACATGCTATTAGTGGTCTAAGTAATCTTCAGTTACCTTCTTTAATTGCCGTAATTGGATTTTTTATCGGAGGACTTTTAATGACACATTTAATTATGCCATTCATTTTATAATGAGTAGTAAGAATAACTAATTGAAATAATCTATTTGCTATGAAGTTTTTAAAGTTTTTATTACTGGGAATCGTATTTGGCATTGTAATGGCCAAATCAGAAGCTATTTCCTGGTTTAGAATTCAGGAAATGTTTCGCTTTCAGGCTTTTCATATGTATGGAATTATTGGAACCGCGGTAACATTGGGCGTGATTGGTGTTGCTTTAATTAAGAAGTTTAAAATCAGGGATTTTCACGGTAACCCGATATTGTTTTTTCCAAAGGACAAGTCAGTTACCAGATATTTGATTGGGGGTACCATATTTGGATTAGGATGGGCCCTGAGTGGTGCATGCCCAGGTCCGATGGTAGTAAATATTGGGTATGGATTTCTTTCTATGATAGTGGTATTCTTTTTTGCGATTGTTGGTACCTATCTCTATGGTGTTTTCATGAAAAAATTACCCCATTAGAATTAAGTTTTTCAATTAAAACGCGAAACCCCCAAGTGTATGCAACCCAATCAATCTAACGAAAAGGAACAAGGTCTGATCAAAATGATTCAGCGCATGTTGAATCTGATTATTGTATTGTTGATTTTTATTGTTCTATTGCCGCTGGTCATATACAATACTGATACTATCAAAGGGTGGTTCAGTTCGGGTAATGCAAAAGCCATAACCCCTGCAGTACCTGAAACTGCCAAAGAAGAAAAAAAGATAATCGCTTCTGTTGAAACTTACTGGCAACCTGTTCCGCTGGATTTGGTAGATGAAGCAGCTGAAAAAGAACGGGTTTATTATGGAAGAGAATTAATTGCCCATACTGCTAAGTACCTTGGACCGAATGGCTCTGTTACTCAGATTTCCAATGGACAGAATTGCCAGAACTGTCATTTGCAGGCTGGCACACAAGCTTTCGGAAATAATTATGGGTCAGTGGCTTCCAGTTATCCGAAATTCAGGGACAGAAGCGGTGCGGTTGAAAATATTTACAAGCGGGTAAACGATTGTTTTGAAAGAAGTTTAAACGGAAAGGCATTGGATACGAATAGTAAGGAAATGCAGGCGATTGTAGCATACATCAATCATATTGGATCCAATGTTAAGAAAGGTGCAAAAGCAGCGGGATCAGGTTTAAAAGACCTGGCATTTATAGACAGAGCGGCAGATCCTTTGAAAGGTAAAACGGTTTACGAAACCAAATGTCAGAGTTGTCATCAGGCGAACGGGGAAGGCGTTTTAAATCCTGACAAAGTGGAATATAGTTTTCCTCCATTATGGGGCAAACATAGCTTTAATGATGGTGCAGGCTTGTATCGGATTACCAATTTTGCGAAGTACGTTAAATACAATATGCCCTTGGGTGTAACACATGAGAATCCTCAGTTAACCGATGAGGAAGCCTGGGATGTTTCTGCCTATGTTTTATCTCAATCGCGGCCGCATATTACTGTGCCAAAAGATTGGCCGGATATCACCAAAAAACCAATTGACCATCCCTTTGGTCCTTATGCAGATGCTTTTACTGTGAAGCAACATAAATACGGTCCATTTAAGCCAATTGCAGATAAAGTAAAAAAATAAATCCCATCCATCCCATGTCAAAAAACAGAAGAACATTCCTGCAGCAAATTGGTGTTTTGGGAACTGCAGGATTAGTTGCAGCGAATAATACTGCAGATGCAAAGTCTACAGATAATTTTATTCCTTTAGTTGGTTTAGAAAACCAGCCGAAAGATATTGATGGGGATGAAATAGTGGAGCTGACTATTTTACAAACAACAGATGTTCATTGTCAGGTACATCCGCATGATGAATTGTTTTGGGAAAATGGGAAAGTAGTATTCAGAAAAACAGGGGGGTATGCCCATCTGGCTTCTTATCTGTCAAAAGAGCGAAAAGCCTGTCCACATAGTTTTTTAATTGATACGGGGGATATGTTTCAGGGGAGTGAGCTTTCTGTTAAGACCCTGGGTAAGGCAATGGTGCCAATATTAAACGCATTGAATTATGACTTGTATTTGCCAGGTAACTGGGAAGTGATTTATTATAAAAAAGCCATGCAGACTTTGCTGGGTGCATTACATGCACCTAAAGTTTGTGCAAATATGTATCATGATTTGGGAGATGGGAAGAGAGGGGAATTGATATTTCCTCCTTACTATATCTGGCAGGTAAATGGAATTAAGATTGGATTTATTGGTTATACCGATCCATTGGTTCCTTTAAGGCAATCACCCAACTATAGTAAAGGGATCATTTATACCCAGCCTGAAGAAAATCTGGCACACTATGTAGATGTATTAAGAAACCAGGAACAGTGTGCTGCTGTAATGATTGTTGCTCATCTGGGCTTATCACAACAAATCCATCTGGCTAATTTACCTGTTTGTGCCGGCGTAGATTATATTTTAGGAGGTGATACGCACGAAAGAGTTCGAAAACCCATCATTTGCAAGCATGCAAAAGTAGTAGAGCCCGGAGCTTTTGGTTCTTTTGTTGGGAAGCTAAAAATGCGTTTTAAAGCAGGAAAACTGATTGAGGAAGAATATACTTTGGATGAAGTGAGTGTCAGCCAGTTTAAGGCAGATAAAAAAATGGCTAAACTAATAAGCCAA
>CALEST010000364.1 GCA_937907555.1 uncultured Sediminibacterium sp. | reverse complement strand
AGACGAACAGCGAAGCTGTTGTCTCGGTGCCGACTAATCGTCGGCATTCAACTCCCGATCCCGCTACACTATTGTTTCAGAAAATAATACTTTTTTCTGCGACATCAGATTAAGCCCCCAGTGATGGGGGCTTTTTTATTCATTTAATTCGATCAAAATTTTGTTTAGAAAACGGTCAATACCTTATTTCTTGCCAACAAGCAGGCGCCAAGTATACCTGCTTTTTCACCAAGTTTTGAGAGTTTTAATTGTGTATCGGTATTAACCAAGCTTAAAGAAAACTTGTTGATTGCGCTCTTTGTTGGTAGTCTGAGGTAATCACCAGTTTCGGATAAAGTACCACCAAGGATAATTAGCTCTGGGTTAAACACATTGATTAATACAGCTAGGCCTTTTCCAAGTTTTTCACCGATTTCTGCAAGCAGTTCTATGCAGAGCATGTCTTCAGTATTGGCTGCTTGTATTAAATCTGTCAGAGTTATATCATTAACTGGTGTATTTTTTTTAATTACTGAAGAAGATGAGCCTTGAATGATTTTCTCACGAAATCTTCTAATCAAAGCCGTTCCGGATGCTTCTGTCTCAAGGCAACCCTTTTTACCGCAATGGCATATGATCTCGTTTTCAAAAAAAGGCATATGCCCAAACTCTCCACTAAAGCCCGATTTGCCATAATACACTTTGCCATCAATCAGGATACCTAGACCTACACCATAGTCCATATTTACGAAGAGTACATTTTTTTCTGTATTTACTTCACCACACATGAACTCACCATATGCCATCGCACGTGAGTCGTTCTCCAGATAAGTTTTGATACCAATCTTATTTTCAATATAAAGCGATAAGGGTTCTTCCTGAAAATGAAAGAAGCTATAACTATAACCAATGGTTTGATTGATACGGCCAGATAAGTTGATGCCCATGCTCAGAATCTTGTCTTTCTTCACAGGGGCTTCTTTTATAAAGCCCTGAATTATTTGAATGAGCAGTGATAAAGATTCGGGCGTGTTCTCTAATTTGAAAGGAATACGGTGTTTCTGCGTCACCAACTGCTTCTTGAAGTTCATCAGGCCGATGTTGACGTAATACTTCTTAACATCTACGCCCAAGAAAAAGCAGGCTTCGGGCACCAAGCCATACATACTGGCTTTTCTTCCACCAGTTGAGTCTACTTTGCCATAATCGCTGATTAATCCATCTTCTATTAGCTCATTCACCAAGCTGGTGGTTTTGGGAACACTTATATTCAATTCTTTACTCAATTCAGTAATTGAACTACTGTCGGTTTTATCTAAAAAATTGAAAATCAACTTTTTAAGTGTTTTGTTTTTTAACGCAACACCAGTTGAGCTTTCCTCATTAAACACATCTGATAAAACCTTGGGCTTGGGCATGGCAGTTTTCAACAATTCTTACTAAGGAGGTACAAGTTAGGCAGTTTTCAATACATGAAAATGCAAGAATAGCCTATAGAAAATAAAATATTTTAAAAAGTAGCCTTTTAATTATAAAAAAATTAAGATATTGCTCATGGTATTCTTAAATCCTTTATAAACTTAATCGGGATTCATGCAACCAAACACAACGATTGCGCCACCCAGCGAGGCTATGAAAGCCTATTCAGGGTTGTATCGTGAGGAATTGATCAACAATATTCTTCCTTTTTGGCTTAAACATAGTAAAGACGAACAGTACGGTGGCTTTTTCACTTGCCTTGACAGGGTGGGTAATGTTTATGATACTGATAAGTTCATGTGGTTACAGGGACGTCAGGTTTGGTGTTTTAGTTACATGTATCATCACGTTGCCCCTAATCAGGATTGGTTAGATATGGCTTTGCATGGTGCTAAATTCATGCAACAACATGGACGAGACGCATCGGGTAGCTGGTACTTCTCTTTAGAAGCTTCAGGTAAGCCACTAGTTCAACCATACAATATTTTTAGTGATTGTTTTGCTACAATGGCTTTTGCTGCATTAGACAAAGTGCAGCCATCAGATATATACAAAGAAATAGCTACAACTACTTTTGAAAACATCCTTCGCAGAAGAGATAATACAAAAGGGATTTACAACAAAGCATATCCGGGTACCAGACCGCTGAAGAATTTTAGCCTGCCCATGATCCTTTGTAATCTGTCGCTTGAGTTGGAACATATCATCGGTGCTAGTCGTGTGAATGAATTTGTGCCCGAAGTGATTCATGAAGTGATGGAAGTGTTTTACAACAAAGACTTTGGTGTAGTACTTGAGAATGTGCAACCAGATGGTCATTTTTCAGACAGTTTTGAAGGGCGCGTACTCAACCCAGGTCATGCTATTGAAGCCATGTGGTTTATTATGGATTTAGGTAAACGCATGAATGATCCTGCGCTGATTCATCGTGCGGTGGACATTATGTTTGATACATTAGAAATGGGCTGGGATAAGGAACATGGCGGCATTTATTATTTTTTAGATGTAAAAGGTCATCCTGTTCAGCAATTAGAATGGGATCAAAAATTATGGTGGGTGCATGTAGAATCTTTAGTGGCTTTGGCAAAAGCTTATGTCTTAACACGTGATCCACGTTGTATACCATGGTTTGAAAAATTACACGACTATACCTGGCATCATTTCCGCGATTTAGAGTATGGCGAGTGGTTTGGCTATTTGAATCGTAAAGGAGATGTATTACTGCCTTTGAAAGGTGGGAAATGGAAGGGCTGCTTCCACATCCCACGAGCTATGTATCAAGTATCTGAAACACTCAAACAACTATAAAAAAATATTTGCCTTGCTGAAACGATTGTTCTTCATATTAATGTTGACTACTGCTTTTGCAGCTTGTGTGCATGCGCAAAAAATTTTGCAGACGGATGTATTAGTAGTAGGTGGAGGTGTTGGAGGAACGGCTGCCGGCATACAAGCCGCACGCATGGGTGTGAAAGTTGTATTGACAGAAGAGTCTGTTTGGCTGGGTGGGATGATGACCGCTGCCGGCGTAAGTGCATTTGATGGTAACCACAACATGCCTTCGGGAATATGGGGCGAGTTCAGAAATGCATTGTATAAAGTATATGGTGGCCCGAATAAAGTGGCAACCGGCTGGGTTAGTAATACGCAATTTGAACCACATGTGGGTGATAGTATTGTAAAGTCGATGGTAAAAGCTTTACCCAATTTATCGGTGCTATATCGCCATCGATTTGTTTCCATTATTAAAGAACAGCAACGTGTGAAAGGTGCAGTGATGCTTAACCTGAAGAATAATCAACTTGTGCATGTAATGGCTAAACAGGTTATTGATGCTACAGAGTTAGGCGATGTATTGGCAGATGCAGGTGCTGGTTATGATATAGGTATGGAAGCATCTGCTATTACTGGAGAAGATGTACAAGTTCCAGAGAGTAATGATATCGTTCAAGATCTCACCTATGTAGCTATCTTGAAAGATTACGGCCCCAATGCAGATTGTACCATTGTGAAACCAGCTGGTTATGATCCTGCTGAATTTGATGGCGCTTGTACTGATTATTACAAAGACAAGACCAGAATTGCCCCTAATGTAGATGCGAAGAAAATGTTGGATTATGGCAGGCTACCCAATAAAAAGTACATGCTCAACTGGCCTGGTTATGGCAATGATGTTTATCTCAATATTGTGAAGTTAACGCCTGCTGAACGTGAGCGCGAATTAGAGGAAGCAAAGCAAATTACTTTGCGCTTTATCTATTTTATTCAACATCAGTTAGGCTTTAAACATTTTGGTCTGGCTGATGATGAATTTCCTACTGCAGATCGTTTGGCTTTGATGCCGTATCACCGTGAAGGTAGAAGAGTAAAAGGATTGGTGCGTTTTAATATTAAGCATATTTCAGCCCCCTATTCCAATGGCATACCTGTTTACCGTACAGGTATCGCTGTTGGAGATTATCCTATTGATCATCATCATCGTAAAAATCCTGCTGCACCACAGCATTTAGGATTTTATCCAGTACCCTCATTCAATGTTCCATTAGGTGCATTGATTCCACAAAAAATCAAAGGATTAATTGTTGCAGAAAAAGGGATTAGCGTCTCTAATGTGGTTAATGGCACTACGCGGTTACAGCCTTGTGTGATGATGATTGGACAGGCTGCTGGTGCACTTGCTGCTCTTACAGTACAAGACAAAAAAGATGCTGCTGCAATTCCTGTGAGAAAAGTACAGGCTCAGTTGTTGAATCAAGGTGCTTACATCATGCCATTCTATGATGTAAGGATTGGTCATCCGCATTTTGAAGCGGTGCAACGTATTGGTGCTACAGGTATTCTTCGAGGAACTGGTAAACCCAATGCGTGGGCAAATCAAACTTGGTTCTATGCTGATTCAACAATTAGCACTCCAGATTTATCAGCAGACATTAAAGTATTTACAGGTGTTCCGATCAGTACAACCGGTATGTTGACTGCAGCACAGGCTTTGCAATTAACAAAAACAATTGCACAAAGATTTCAAGTAAAAAATACATGGGCTTGGGATAATATGATCAAGCTGAAGGAACAAGTTGCTGCGAATTGGCAAAAATGGGGATTTGGTGAATGGCATAATGATGGACCTATTACCAGATTACAGTTTGCAGTACTACTGGATGCAACGGTTAATCCTTTTGCATTAATGCCAGTGAATCATCAAGGACAATTTGAATCGAAATATTAAACCAAAACAAAACAAGTATGAAAAAAGTATCACTCTTGTCCTGTATACTACTGCTGATGGTTCAGCTGGTAGTTGCACAACAGATCAGAGTGTCTGGTAAGGTTACCAGTACTGGTACAGGTAGTCCTGCGGAAGGCATATCTGTGATGGTCAAGGGCAAAAAAACGGGTGCTGCAACCGGTGCAACTGGTGAGTATAGCATTCTTGTAGAAAAAGGTGCAGTATTACTTTTTACAGGAATTGGATTTTCGTCCAAAGAAGTTACTGTAACTGGTAATATTATTGATGTAGCGCTACAACCTACTTCAGGTGAGCTCGGTGAGGTTGTGGTTGTTGGTTATGGTGCACAGAAAAAAGCCAGCTTAACTGGTTCGCTTGTTACTTTAAACAACACGGCGTTGAATCGTCGTCAGGTATCCAGCACCAGTCAAGCTTTACAAGGCCTTGCGCCGGGTGTAACCGTTCAGCAACAGTCTGGTCGCCCGGGTGCAGATGGTGCCAGCATTGTGATCCGTGGTCAAGGTTCAATCTCTGGTAGTAATGCGCCGCTGATCATTGTTGATGGTCTTGCAGTTGGTTCACTTGATTTGATTGATCCTAACGCGATTGAAAGTATCACATTATTAAAAGATGCAGCATCAACTTCTATCTATGGTAACCGTGCAAGTAATGGTGTTATCCTTGTGAAGACCAAGCGTGCTGCTGGCGGACAAATGAAAGTTTCTTACAATGGTTTTGTTACCAAGCAGCAAGCAACGGCTATTCCTAAGCGTGTAAGCGCTATTGATCACATGGAATTAAGCAATGTGGCTGAGCGCAATAGAACTGGTAATCCAGCAGCTTTTGTTTTCCCACAGAGCTTGATTGATAACTATAAGAGCAAGCCTGCAAATAATCTGGATATCATTGATACAGATTGGTTGAAGGAAGTGTTGACCAATAGCGGTGTGATGCAGAACCACAACGTTCAGTTGAATACGGGTAGTGATAAGATGAACTTATTTGGTTCTTTCACTTACCTTACTCAACAAGGGTTGATTCCTAATAGTTCCTTTGACAAATATGACTTGCGTTTGAATCCTGAATTCAAAGTAAGTGATAAGCTTACTTTAAGTGGAGTGCTTGCTTATACCAACAGTATTACAACCAACCCTTCTACTGGTTCTGCTGAATTCATCATTCGTCAGGCTATCGGTTTGCCTGCGATTGGTGGTGGTAAATATGGTCCTGGTATGTATGGCACTGCAGCGCAGTCGAATAACCGTAACCCAATTGCCATGGCGGAAGCAACAGGTAATTCTGTTGTTAGAAACAATATATTATTAACCCGCTTTGGTTTCAATTTCCGTCCTGTTTCAGGATTAGAAGTAGAAGCCTATTGGGGTCGTCAAACATCTAACCCATATTCTAAAACATGGGTAACCAATGCCAATATTTATCAGCCTAACTTGGCTACATCTACCTATTCACTGATTGGTACTTGGCCTGGTACAACCAGTTTATCTGAAGCTTGGACAAATAACGTTTATACAACTTATTTAGGTCAGGCTACTTATAGCAAGCGTTTTGGCGCACATAGTATTAAAGCATTGGTAGGTGGACAAAGTGAATTGTTTACTAACTATTTCTTTGGTGCTTCTCGTCAAGGGTTCGTAAATCCAAATCAGCCTTATTTAAACCTTGGCTCAGGTGTTCGTGATAATAATGCAGGTGCTTCTGAATTGGCTTTGGCCGGTTTCTTTGCACGTGTAAACTATAGCTACGAAGACAAATACTATTTAGAGTTGAATGGTCGTCGCGATGGAACTTCACGTTTCTCACAAGCACGTGATAAGCAGTGGGGTAATTTCGGCGCTGTATCTGCTGGTTGGATATTCTCTAAGGAAAACTTCATGCAGCCCTTAGCTAAGTTTATTGATTATGGTAAGCTGCGTGCTTCAATCGGTGGTAATGGTAACCAGAATATTGGTAACAACTATGCTTATGATGCATTCTACGCACAGTCTGCTTATAGTAACCCCAATAATGGTACCAATGCATATTTCGGTAATACAACTAATCTTGGTTTAGCGCTTTTACAGTTCGCAAATCCTGATTTGAGCTGGGAAACTTCACGTCAGTGGAATATCGGTTTGGATTTAACAGTGATGAAGCATTTTACTGTAACAGCAGATTACTACGTTAAAACCTTAAAGAACATGCTGTTGCAGCGCACACTGCCACAGTCTGCTGGTGGTTTGAGTAATCCATTTGTGAACGCTGGTAATATGGAGAATAAGGGATGGGAATTCAGCATGAACTATAAGAATAAGTTTGGCAAGCTAGGGGTTGATGTAACAGGTATGATCTCTGATGTAAAGAACAGAGTGACAAATCTTGTTGAGGGTACTCCATTCATTGGTGATGGTATTCGTACTGCACCTGGTCAGGCTTTAGGTTCGTACTTTGGTTATGTAAGTGCAGGTTATTTCAGAGATTCTAACGATGTTAAGAGTTCACCTGTTCAGTTTGGCATTCCCTGGAGTGCTACTACAGCCAATGGCCCTAAGCCTGGTGATGTGAAGTATGCTGATATAAATGGTGATGGAAAAGTGGATGTGAATGACCGTACTTTCATTGGTAATGCTTTTCCTCGGTATGAGTACAGCATCAATGTAAACCTAACTTATGGTAATTGGGATCTAAATATTTTCGGTCAGGGTGTTGGACAACGTAATAACTTCTTAAGTGGTACTGGTGCTGTTCCTTTTAACTCTGCTGATTTTGCTGCATCATTATTGGATATTCATAAGAACTACTGGACGCCTGATAATCAAAATGCTTTATTCCCTAGACTGCTTCCTTCAGGTTCAGGTGGTAATAACTTCCTTCTGGCTACGCAGTGGATTCGCAGTGCAGCATATTTCCGAATTAAGAATCTGAATGTTGGTTATACGATTCCAAAGAAATTGTTGGATAGAGCCAAGATCAGTAATCTGCGTGTTTATTTCAGCTGTGCTAACCTGTTGACAATTTCAAAAGCATGGAAAGGATTTGATCCTGAAATCAACAGTGCTAACGCAGAATTCTATCCGCTAATGCGCACATTTACAGGCGGTGTTAACGTAACCTTTTAATGAAACAGTAAAAACAAGACAATGAAAAAGTACATTTTTATACTGCTTTCAACTGCCACTCTGGGTTTCAGCGCCTGTCAGAAATTTCTAGACAGAAAGCCGCTGGATGCTTCTTCAGCATCAAACTTTCTGAGCAATCAGGCAGAAATGGAGCAAGGCTTGATAGGCGTGTATGCTTCGTCTATGTGGGTGTTTCCTAACAACACGCCCCTCTTATTTGCCATTGAGTCAACAACAGATATGGCCATTAAACGTGGCGGTAATGCAGAAGACCTCATTGCCATGGGTGATGGTGGTCCGTTTTTGGTGAATAATGCTGTTACGACTTCAGGCTGGAACCAAGCGTATAAGCTGGTACAGCGTGCTAATCAGCAGATTGTTGGTATGGAGAATGGTAAAGCTAATGTAACAACTGCAACCTTCAATCGTATCAAAGCTGAAGCGCAAGTGTTGCGTGCTTGGGGTTATCTACATTTAATGACTTGGTTTGGAGATGTGCCTTATTATAAGGCTCCTCCAACAGTTACAGAAGTGTTGAGTGCTAAGCGTACACCTGTTGCCGATATTGTTGCCGATTTGTACAAGGATATGGATGATGCGGCTGCTGCATTTGATGCTGCAGGAACATCTCCTGTGCAAACACTTGGTCGTGTAAATAAAGCTGTTGCTTTGGGTGTAAAAGCGAAGCTTGCTCTGTTGATTAAAGATTACAGAACCGCAGCCATAGCTACGAAAGCTGTAATTGACGGTGGTCAGTATTCGCTTAATCCTAATTTCCCTAACCTGTTTTCACTGGTAGGTCAGAGTACCAATGCTGGTCGTGAGATCTTATTCTGTCAAACCTACCCAACAGATGTGAATGAGCCACAGAACTGGGGGCCTATTTTGGGTGTGCCTCGTCAGGTAACCAACTCTCAGTCTAGCCATTTCCCTTCACAGGCGCTTGTTGATCAGTTTGAAGATAGAAACGGTAACCGTATTGATGCATCTACTATTTATGATTCGGCAAACCCACGTGTAAACAGAGATCGTCGTCTGAGATGGAGTATTTATCTGCCAGGAGATACAATGGTGCATTTTGCTTCTAAGACCGCAGCATTGCCTTACAACAACCTTAGAGAGCGAACCATCTTCAATATTTACTCAAATATTCGTAGAAAGTTTAACTGGAATACCAACAACTACGATAATGTTACAGGTAATAATGATTGGATTGGTGCACAGGCTGCAGGTATTCAGTGGCAGGTGAGTGCAACAGGTAATATTGGTGGTGTTGGTTATGTTTGGAATAAGTACAACGATTCTACACAGTATACTTTTGAATCTAAGGTTGGTTTTATATTGATGCGCTATGCAGATATCTTGCTGATGTACGCCGAGTCCAAGATTGAGTTGAATGAAATTGATGGAACAGTTACTGCTGCCATTAATGCTGTTCGTTCACGTGCTGGTCAACCAACTACCTCACTCACTTCACAAGCTGAATTGCGCACTTTAGTACGTAGAGAGCGTGCAGTAGAATTTGCCGGTGAAGGTTTGCGTTTATTTGATTTGAGAAGATGGGATATCTATGCTAAGGCGAATAGCGGTCCTGTGGTAGGTATCTCGCTCGATCCAGCAGTGCCAGCAGCTCGCCCAACATTTGATGCGGATAATATTCCTAATTATACGTCAAGTGTGAATCAGCGTATTCGTTTCCGTAACCAGATTAGAAATAATGCCAATGCAAAGTATAAGCTTTGGCCAATTCCTCAATCTGAAATCGACAATAATCCAGGCTTAGGTCAAAATACCGGCTGGTAATGACTTTCTCGATTTTTGGTGTATAGGATGTAAGCAGGTTCTCACGAAAGTGGGACCTGCTTTTTTAATATTTTTATATGAAACAGGAAAGGTATCAACACTTGGATGCGCTAAGGGGATATGCCATTTTTACAATGGTCTTATCGGGAACAGTAGCACATGGCGGCGTATTGCCCGGATGGATGTATCATGCTCAGGTGCCACCACCCTTGCATCAATTCAATCCTGAACTACCTGGTATCACTTGGGTTGATCTTGTCTTTCCATTTTTCATTTTCTGTATGGGCGCTGCAATACCTATTGCCTGTAGAAAATATGCAGAAACATCCAATCATCGCGCGGTCATCGGTACAGCATTTAGGAGATTTTTGCTATTAGCGCTTTTTGCTTTAACGCTTGAGCATTTCAAGTTTGCACGAATTAGTAGTCAGCCTACAACAAGTACGTATCTGTTTAGTATTATAGGTTTTCTCTTACTTATGATTGCTTTCAGTAGATGGTCATCGTTTAGTAAACGCATTGAATCTAGTATAAACTATGTTGGTGTTGCTGCAATCCTTATCGTGCTTTGGCAATTGCCGCTAAATGATGGAGCAGGCTTTTTGTTGGCTAAGTCAGATATCATCATCTTAGTGCTTGCGAATATGGCTTTGTTCGGTACGCTATTGTGGTGGTTCACAAGAAACAATCCATTGTTACGCATAGGTGTATTGCCTTTCGTAATGGCCATATTTCTTGCTTCTAAGATAGAAGGCAGTTGGAATGCATGGTTATTTCAGTTAACACCAGAACCTTTGATCTATAAGTTCTACTTTCTAAAGTATTTTTTCATTCTGGTGCCGGGTACGATTGCAGGCGAATGGTTGTTGCAGTATGGGGATTTGTCTAGAAAGCAGGTAGCACAATCGCAGCCAAGAATTGTTATTCTGCTTATGTTGGTTTTGATAGTTACAAATGTTTCGCTCTTATATACACGTGAATTGGTGTGGAATTTGGTTGCTAGTGTTGTGTTGATTTTTATAGTTCAACAATTCATTCAGAAAGAGAAAGCATCATTGCCTTTATTGTATCGCTTTGTACAGGCAGGTGCTTATTGTTTGCTATTAGGTCTTTCGTTTGAAGCCTATGAAGGTGGTATCAAAAAAGATGTGTCTACGTATAGTTACTATTTTGTCACAAGTGGATTAGCTTTTTTTGCATATGCGGTCGTGGCATTAATGGCTGAATGGGCAGGCACAGCATATATCCATCGGTTTTTCTTGTGGTGTGGCAAGAACCCCATGATGGCTTATGTGACAGGCGGATTGTTGCTTGGTCCTGTACTCAAGCTCACAGGCTTGTATGATTATTGGGCTGCTATGAACACCAATGCATGGATAGGTTTTCTAAAAGGTTTCTTGTTTACCATGATTGCTTGCAGCATCACAATACCTTTTACTAAGCGGGGAATTATTTGGAAATCGTAGTTGTTATTGAATCTTAAACTCTAGTCTGCCTCCTTGCAATAATTCTCGATGGCTGATTTGATTAGTTGTGATCAATTTGCCATTCAGCTTCACCGAACGGACAAAAGCATTTGGGTTTCTTTTACCCGTAGTCTGGATATTGAGTTTCTTTCCGTTGGGCAAATCAATAACTGCATTGTCGATTAAAGGATAGCCAATCACATACTCTCCTGATGACGGATTCATAGGATACATACCCAGCACTGTCCATATATACCAGGCACTCATCTGACCACAATCATCATTGCCAGTTAAGCCGTCGGGCCCATTTTTATACATGCTGTCCGCAACTACGCGTAGCCATTTAGCTGCTTTGTCTTTTCTACCCAGTGCGCTGTACATATAGATAATGTGGTGACTAGGCTCATTACCATGCGCATACTGGCCTATTAAGCCGGTTACATCAATCGAAGTGTTGTCTCCATGTAAAACAGATGGTGCTGCAAATAAAGAATCTAGTTTAGCAATCAGTTTTGTTTTGCCGCCATAGAGTTGTGCAAATCCATCGAGATCATGCGGAACAAAGAAACTGTGTTGCCATGCAGTACCCTCAATGTATTGTCCATCAAAACCATGTTCCGATAGAAGCGGATCAAAAGGTTCTACGAATGCACCTTTACTATTCTTTGCACGCATAAAGCCAGTCTTTACATCAAAAAGTTGCTGGTAACTCTTTGCTCTTTGCATGAATAATTGATAATCATCTTGTTTGCCTAACTTTTTGGCAACTTGAGCAATGCACCAATCATCATAAGCATATTCCAAGGTGATGGTTACACTCCAGCCATGTTTGTCTTGAGGTAGATAGCCATACTTGATATAGTCTGGTGTGCCACGCTGTTGTTGAAAAGCACTTTTGCGCATTGCTTCATAGGCTTTATGAATATCAAAGCCGCTAAATCCTTTTAGAATGGCATCGCTGATTACCGGAATTGCATGATAGCCTGTCATGGTGTTTGCTTCCCATGAACTAATATCCCATACAGGTAGCAAGCCGTTATCATCATAGAACTGCAGCATGCTGTTGATGAACTCTGAAACGCGCTGTGGTTGTGTAATGGTAAAGAGTGGGTTTAGTGCACGGAAAGTATCCCATAAGGAGAAGATTGTGTATCGAGTTTGTCCATTAGGCATTTGCAGCACTCGGTTGTCTTGATTTCTGTAACTGCCATCGGCATCTGAGTATAAAGATGGAGCCAGGCAGGTTCTGTACAGTGCGGTATAAAATCTGGTAGCAAATGCGATATCTTTTGTGTTGATGCGAATCTTCTGTAATTCTATTTCCCATTTGTTATCAGCTTTCGCTACAATTTGCTCAAAGTTGTTTTGACCAATTTCATAAAGCGCCTGTGCTGCTGTTGATTCACTTACTGTACTTAATCCGGTTTGTACAGTAATGGTTTGATCCGGTGCGGCAAATTCCACAAGCAATTTAACATCAGTGCCCTCAGCATTTGCACCCTTGCTCGCATGTGCGCTAATGAATCTATAGTTGCGAATCTTCTGATTAAACCGAGCAGTAAAATAGATACGCTGGTTTTTCGCCCATCCGGTAGAATAGCGATAACCGCTGATGGTATAATCATCTACTACCTGAATAGATGCTGCAGTGGTTTTATCCCAGTTGATATGAAAACCAAGATCAATTCTGATCCACTGCGTTTTACCGGGAAATTGATAACGATGAAAACCACACCTTTCTGTAGCAGTTAATTCACAGTTGATGCCATTTTTAAACTGTACTTGATAATAGCCGGGTTTGGCAGATTCTTGTTGATGGGAAAAAGCATATTTAATAAAGCGTTCATTTGCCTGACTGGTGTCGATCAAAGGTTGCATAGAGATATCGCACCAGTCGCCAATGCCAGTGCCGTTTAAGTGGGTATGACTAAAGCCTGCGATGCTATCGCTGCTATAATGATAGCCGCTACACCAGTCCCAGCCTTCTGTGCCATTATCTGGACTTAACTGCACCATTCCAAATGGTACAACAGCGCCAGGATATGTATGGCCATGGCCGCCTGTGCCTAGAAACGGATCAACATATTTGGTGAGTTGCTGAGATTGTGCGTGTTTAACACTTGCAAGTGTAAGTACACAAGCGGCAATGATCGATAACTGCTTCATGCTTAGCGTATGAATGGGTACTGCCCTTGAAACCAACTAGCTCGGTCTTTAACACCTTCATAGAAGAAATACACTTCTCCTTTGAAACCATTGTTGCGATTACTCTGAACCATCTGAGAAAGAAATCCATCTGTTGCGGTGTAAGTGCCTGAGCGTAATAATACTCCGGGATAAAGTGGAATAGTCGTACTTCTATGATAAGACTTTTGTTGCAATAGCGAAGCATTGTAAGCGGCAATATCATAGCGATAACACTGTGGAATAACAGCATCCACCCAGCCACTATCTACCCATGTTGGCCAATCTTGTAAATACTCATCACGGCCCCAAGGGAATGGACTTGGTGACATCGTTAGCATAATTGACGGCTTCAATGCTTTTACTTCATTGCGTAAACGTTTCATAAATTGATTCAACTTACGTACCCGCCAGTTGATCCAATTGCTTTCTGCAGGATTAGGTGGTGGAGATGCACCTGCATTTTCGCTTTGATAAAGGCTAACTGTATAGGCATCATACCCGCCTGTGCTAGGCATCGCGGGAAGTCGATCATCGCCTTGAACGCCATCTACGCCGTAATTAGTGATAACTTCCTTAAATAGGTCAATCATGAATTGCTGTACTTCAGGATGCAATCCGTTCAACCAATCAAATCCATTCTTCACTAAAAGATTACCGCCTTGATCTCTGCCAGCCCAAGTTGGTTTAGCGGCAACAATTGCCCCTCCATTAGCAGAATAAGAGGAAGAGAATCCATATTCAAACCACGCATGCACTTTTAGTCCTTGCGCCTTGGCCTCATCTACACATTCTTTCAAAGGATCTCTGCCAACATATCTTTCGAGTTGTCCCCTTCCAATCAGGTTTTGCATTACTGTACTTGGGTATATGGTACGTGCATTGTTATAGACAACTATAAAGAGATGGTTAATACCCGCAGCTTTACAGTTGGTTACCATCGTCTTAATGTTCTCTTTGCTATCTAGAGCCGTACTAGCTGTTGTGGTTACCCAAACCCCACGCATGGCATTTGGGTCCCAAACTGGTGTTGGGGTAGGCGAAGGTGTGGGCGTTGAACCGCTCCCATCGGGTTTCTTTGAGCAGGCAAATAGTGCCGGAGTGGTAATTAGAATAAACAACAGCAGTTTGGCCAGTGAATGGCGTAAAGCGATTGAGGCAGGCATCGGTAAATATTTACTAAGGCAACTTAATTAAAAAAATTATAAATTAGAGATTAGTTATTAAAAAAATTAATTAAATACCTTCATCATCTAATTCTAACGATGCCAATAGATAAGCCAACTACTGCCAGAAATCCATTTTATTGGATCCCAACAACTTGGTTTGCCATGGGCCTTCCATTTGTAGCCTTATCCGCTGCAAGTTCCATCATGTACAAGAATCTGGGTGTCTCCGATGGGCAAATAGCGTTTTGGACATCCCTGATCATGATGCCTTGGACCATTAAACCCTTATGGGGACCTTTCTTAGAAATGTTCAAGACTAGAAAGTTCTTTGTCTATATCACGCAAATGCTTACCGGTATTTTGTTTTTTCTGGTAGGACTATCACTCCAGTTGGATCATTTTTTCTCAGCATCCATTGCTATACTGGCTTTGATTGCTTTTAGCGGTGCTACGCACGATACAGCTGCAGATGGTGTTTACTTGAATGAACTTACAGCCAAGCAACAAGCCCGATATGTAGGCTGGCAGGGTGCATTTTATAATATCGCGAAAGTGATGAGTGGAGGTGTCCTAGTGTATTTTGCCGGTGAGCTGGAAAAGCAAATGGGTATTGCATCAGCATGGTTGATTGTAATGATGTGTTATGGTGGAATCATGTTGGTGTTAGGCGTATACAATATGCGTATGCTTCCTCAATCGGCACAGCGTAGTGAAGTGCATGGTTTTGCAGAAGGCGTGGCAACTTTAAAAGATGTGATCATTACGTTCTTTCAAAAAAAATATATCTGGGCTGGCTTGACTTTCATTGTGTTTTATCGTTTTGCAGAAGGACAAGCCATTAAGATTACGCCATTGTTTTTTAAAGCTGCGAGAGAAGATGGTGGATTGGGGTTAAGCACTTCAGAAATAGGTCTGCTCTATGGTGTGTTTGGTGCTATTGCTTTTGTGTTAGGCTCCATTGCTGCTGGTTATTTTGTGTCCAATAAGGGGCTTACGCGAAGAACCTTGCTCATGCTTTGTACCATCTTTAATGTGCCTTTTGCAGCTTATGCTTATCTCGCGATTACTGTTCCAGAAAACCTTAACATTATTGCCGCTGCAGTTGCAATAGAATATTTTGGTTATGGTTTTGGTTTTGTTGGACTCATCTTATTCATTATGCAGCAAATTGCTCCGGGCAAATACAAAATGGCGCACTACGCTTTTGGTAGTGGCTTAATGAATCTGGGTTTTATGCTGCCGTCTATGGTAAGTGGTTATGTGAGCGATTATCTGGGGTATAAGGAGTTTTTCATTTGGGTGCTGGTGTCAACCATCCCCGCATTTTTGATTACATGGCTGGTTCCTTTGAAGCCAGTTGACAATACTGCTGAAGCATGAGAAAGTTATTTGGGATAGTCATCGTTTTATTATTAGCAAATGCTTCCATGCATGCACAACAAATAGATACTAGTTATCGGTCTACTTACTATGGACAAAAAGTTTCTTTGTTCAGGTTATTACCTGATACCAAAGGAGAGATAATTTTTTTAGGAAATAGCATAACAGATATTGGTGAGTGGGCAGAGATATGGCAGAATCCAAAAGTGAAGAACAGAGGCATTAGTGGCGACAATACTTTTGGTGTACTAGCGCGATTGGATGAAGTGGTTTCGTCTAAGCCTGAAAAAGTATTCCTCATGATTGGTATTAACGATATCGCTAGGAGTACGCCTGATAGCCTCATTGTTGGAAATATCATTAAGATAGTTGAAACGATTAAAGCTGCATCGCCTAAGACAAAGCTGATAATGCAAAGTATCTTACCAACTAATGATGCGTTTACAGAATTTAAAAGACATCAAAATAAGGATGGGCATATCCGAACAGTCAATTCAGCCTTGCGTGACTATTGTCAGCAACGCCAATTGGTCTTTGTAGATTTATATCCGCTGTTCTTGAATGGCTCTGGCAAGTTGGATGAGCGTTATACCAACGATGGGTTACATATTAATGGTGCGGGCTATATGCTTTGGCGCGATGCCCTGCGCAAACTGAAACTATTGTAGTATGCTAATTACAGGCACTTTTATTGACGAGATTAGTCATGATATTCCACACCAGAACTGGGGTGAAACAGAATGGGCGAAAGACTTTCAGCACATGAGAGCTATGGGTATTGATACAGTGATTATCATTCGCTGTGGCTATCGACGATTCATCACATATCCCTCAGATTACCTCATGCAGCAACATGGCTGTTATCGTCCGCCGGTTGATTTAGTTGATTTGTTTTTGCGCTTAGCAGAAGAAAATGAGATGAAACTCTATGTGGGCTTGTATGATAGTGGGGTGTATTGGGATACAGGTAATATGCTGCATGAATGGGCATTGAACAAGTTTGTAATTGAAGAATTATGGCAGCGTTATGGGCATCGAAAAGCATTTCAGGGTTGGTATCTGAGCACAGAGATTAGCAGAAAAACCAAAGGAGCGATAGAGACTTTTAGCAATATGGGTACAATGTGTAAACAAATTAGTAACCAGTTGCCTGTTTTAATCTCTCCATGGATTGATGGTAAGAAAGCTGTGATGGCGGCATCCGGTACTTTAACCAAAGCCGATGCGGTGTCTTTGCGAGAGCATGAGCAAGAGTGGAATGAAATTTTTGCAGGTATTCATCAGTCGATAGATGCTGTTGCCTTTCAAGATGGTCATATCGATTTTTATGAATTGGAAGATTTCTTCCGTGTCAACAAACAACTTGCAGACAAGTATCAACTGCAATGCTGGACAAATGCTGAAAGCTTTGATAGGGACATGCCCATTAAATTCCTGCCTATAAAATTTGAAAAGTTAAAACTGAAGCTGGAAGCTGCGGGACGAGCTGGTTATGATAAAGCCATCACATTTGAGTTCTCACATTTTATGAGTCCGCAATCTGCGTATGTGCAAGCGCATCATTTGTATAATCGATACAACGAATACAAGCAATCATGGAAATAATGAAGAAGATAAGTTTGCTCTTCTTGAGTATAATATGCTTTTTGTTTGCACAAGCACAACAAACAGTAGTTAGGGGTACTTGGATCACCAATGTGGCCAGTGATGCGATGCTTTCTTCTGAAAAAGTACGTGAAACAGTTGCGCATTGTAAGCGTAATGGACTAACCGACATATTTGTGGTGGTATGGAATAGAGGCTTCACAATGTATCCTAGTAAAGTGGTGAAGCAATATATCGGTGTTGCACAGGATCCAGTATATAATGGATTCGATCCGTTAAAAGCATTTGTACTCGAAGGTCATGCAGCTGGTTTGCGTGTGCATGCTTGGTTTGAATTTGGGTTTTCTTATGCCTATCAGGATAGCAGCGATCGAAATTGGTTGAAACGCTATCCGCATTGGGTGGGAAGAGATGTGCAAGGCAAGCTCTTAAAAAAGAATGGATTTTATTGGTGGAACGCCATGCATCCTGACGTGCAAAAATTCATGCGATTACTCGTAACGGAAGTAGTTAAAAACTATGCAATAGATGGTATTCAAGGTGATGATCGTTTGCCAGCTATGCCTGCTGAAGGTGGGTATGATGCATATACAAAATCACTGTACGCAAAAGCAAACAATGGTCAAGCACCACCTAGTAATCCGCGTGAGCCCAAGTGGTTGCAGTGGAAAGCTGATCAGTTGAGTGCATTTGGTAAATCGTTGTATCAAGCTGTGAAAAAGGCCAGAAAAGATTGTCTGGTTACTTGGGCACCTAGTATCTATCCTTGGAGCAAAGAGCAGTATCTGCAAGACTGGCCTAAGTGGATGCGTGAAGGGTATGCTGATTGGATCATTCCGCAAGTATATCGTTACAAACTCGATGCGTATGAACAGACACTGAAAGCAATTGATGGTCAGGTTAGCAAAGAAGAAAAGCGTCGACTCTTTCCGGGTATTCTTACCTCTCTTGGTGATGGCTATCGTGTGGATACTACTATGTTGAATGGTATGTTCCGCATTAACAGACAATACGGTTATCAGGGAGAAGTGCTGTTCTATTATGAAAGCATTAAAGAGACTACATCACCATTATATAAGTAAAGATATGTTATTGAGAAATCTTGCCATCGCAGTTTGTTTAACGGTTTCTATTGCTTGCAGTAAAAAAGAAGCGACCTCAACACCTGCGCCAACCAATCCAACCCCTACCCCCGCTGCAACGCGTTTGATTAACCTGCCTGCAGGTTGGAAGTATGCCAGTCTTTTATCAGCAGCTTTTCCTGCAGGTGTGGTGTTGTACTTCTTTGATACACTTTTTCAGGGTAGAAAAACCAAAGCATTCTGCTTAGCTTATGACAGTAAACGAAGCAATATTGAGTTTAAACCTGTATTATCAGCTACGGTTAAAAAGCCAAGCGATTTTTATAAAGAAGAAGCAGGTGTCGTATATGCTTGTTTGAATGGAGGGTACTTTGGAGGTAATCAATCGTATAGTTTGGTACAGTACAATGGAACGATACAAGCTGCCAATATTAAATCCGTCAGCAGAAACTTCAATAACGTTAGTACTGCATATTACCCAACAAGGGCTGCGTTTGGTATCACCTCAACCGGTAGTCCTGCTACTGCGTGGATTTATCATGTAGGTGCTGGTAATAATGATGTGTATGCTTATCCATCTCCATCACCTAATGTGGAGGGTAGTGCGCCACAGCCTGTGCCAACTGAGAATTTTCCAGTAGGTGCTACAAGATGGACGGCAACTGCTGCCATAGGAGGTTCGCCAATGTTGGTGAGAAACAGCAATGTGCTGATTTCTGATGCGGCAGAATTGATCAGTATTAACAACACAAGTTCCAGACCTCGAAGTGCTATTGGCTT
>CALEST010000363.1 GCA_937907555.1 uncultured Sediminibacterium sp. | reverse complement strand
GAGAAATGGATGTATAACCAAGTGTTATAAATGAAGCAGATGCATGTAAATATTCCTCCATAAAACCATTGGTGTTATGGGGCTTTTCTTCTGAAGTATTGTTTAATGGATTAGAAGATTCTTCTTCTCCTCCATTATCTAATGGCCAATCAATATTTACACAGTATTGATGGTCGTGTTGGTTGGCCATTACAAAAGGGGTACTTACCGTTAACCATATTAAGGCCAATACAAAAAAACTTGCGTTAAGCTTTTGCAGGAAAATAGATATGGAACTTCGTTTACGCATATTTTACAACCATAGGTTGTGAGCGTAAAAATAAAGTAAAACAACTATAAGTTGTATACTTATCGGCTATTAAGAAAATTTTATCATTTTTTTATCCATCCGTTTTCCCTGTACCACTGGATGGTATGCTTCAGACCTTCTTGTAAAGGATAGTCTGGCGTAAAGCCCATATTTTTCAACAAACTGGCATCTACCGCCCAGTTGGGTGCCTGAAATTCTTTGAGGCGTTCGGAATTAAGAACCGGTGTCCTTCCCCTCAGATTGCCTACCCATTCACTCAATTGCGCCGCCACCTTGGCTATAGGAACAGGAACAATAATGGGAAGGGTCTTTTTTCCTAAAACCTGTTTAACCAAATCATTGAATTCCTTGGCAGTATAATTAACAGTATCACTTAAAAGAATATTCCTAGAAGTGATAGGCTGCTCAATACTTAAGAAGACTGCTTTGCAGACATCGGCAACATGTATAAAACTTAATTGCTGTTGGGTATTACCAATATACAATTCCAAGTGCTGGTTTAAAGACTGAATTAACACCAGCAAATCCTTTTCCCGGGGACCATATACCGTAGTGGGATGCACAATTACATAAGGAAACTGGGTTTTCGTGGCCAGCATTTGTTCTGCTGCCAACTTACTTTTTCCATAGGCAGTTATGGGGGATTGGATATGCGTTTCAACCACAGGGTCGCTTCCCTTTCCTGGACCGTAAGACGCAAGGCTACTAAGGAACACAAACCTTTCAGGTACCATATCCAGTTCTATCAATGCATCTACCAGTCTTTCTGTATTGTGCAGATTTACTTTATAATATTCATCCAGCACCGTGCTCTTGGTTAAGCCTGCCGAATGTACCACCACATCAAACTTTCCATGGATGGCTGCATTCTTTTCTATTTGATGCTTTAATTTTTCTGCATTAGAAAAATCCATTTCAAATACGTGCAGGTCTTTGTGATGTAAATACCCCTTGCTGCTCGAAGAACGGATTCCCGCAAATGTGCGGTACCCACGCTTAATAGCTTCTTCTACCAGAAAGCTTCCAATAAACCCACTCGCTCCGGTAATCAAGATATTTTTCATGAAAGAACATTTTAGAAATGTTTGATAAAACAGCGTCTGCGCTTGTGTTGCCTTGCAGGAAAGTGATCCCAAATGCTTTGTACTTTTTTATTTTCTTCCAGTTCCGGATTAGACTCAATGAATTTTACACCCGCTTTTTGATAGTTTTTATGGAACTCTCTCAGAATGATAGCATTCACTCCCTTTCCCTGAAGGTTTTTATCAATCCCAATTAACAATAAATCTGCCTCGGTATTTTTCTTTAACGCTTTTAACAAATGAATAAAACCAAAAGGAAATAAAGAACCATTGGCTTTTTGCAAAGCCCTGGATAAAGAGGGCATAGAAAGACCAAACCCCACCAATTGATTGGCTTCATTGGCAATAAGTGTAATAAAATCTACCCGAATCATGGAGAAATACATTTTGACATAATAGTCAATCT
>CALEST010000362.1 GCA_937907555.1 uncultured Sediminibacterium sp. | reverse complement strand
GTACAAATTGACTGTACCATTGTTTGCATTAACAAGATTGATATACTTTTTCTGGTGTATACCATTTGGAATACCATTACCTATTAATTGGGGTCCTGCTCCAGTCTGGACAAAAGCTCCATTAATATTTGTTCTCTTGTATAAAAATTTTGCCGTGTCGTTACCGCCCTGACCATTCATTAATCCAGTATTTGTATACTGAGAGCCAGGCCACCAGGCTACAGCATGGAAACGAGGTTCCATCCTCCGCATGATAGACTTAAGCTGTGTAAAGCTGCCATCTGTAGGAAGTGATATATCATTACCGTTTACATCACGGAATGTCTTTGTAATAAAGTTCATCGGTAATGCCATCACTGTATTACCCCAAGAGAAATAAATTGGACAACCCCATCTCACAACATTTGCGCCACCAGCCTGCTGCCCGTGTGATTTATCGTAAAGAATAAGCTCTCTGTTTCTGGGGTCAAGTGCTGCACCAGTAGCATAATTGTAACTTTCGGATTTCCCTAAAGCTGGGTCATCAAGTAAGCTGTATCCATTTGTTGCTGACCAATCTAACAAGGCTTTATGTGCCTGAGCAGCATCTCTCCATCTATTGTTATCGCTGCTTTCAAGACAATTTAAACTATCCGCTCCACCAGAAACCGGCGGTGTAATTGAATTGGCTAAAGGACTTGCAGCCCACAAAAGTGTAACGGCCTTCAATGCTAATGCAGCACCTTTATTAATTCTACCAATATCTGATGCAGGATAATTATCTGGTAAGTTCGGAATGGCTTCATCACAACTTTTAACAATGAAATCAATTACCGACTTCAGTGATCTTCGTGTTCCAGCAGGGACTACTTGAGCTTGGTTCACACCACCAACATTACTGATGATCACTTTTGGAGTCTGGTCAATTATAGGGATTCCTCCATAGCGAATCATTGCTTCGTAGTGCATCATAGCACGAAGCACTCTCGCTTCCGCAATTGTCTGATCCCTTAATTGTGCTGTCCAGTTAAAGGTTCCTGTATTTGTAAGTGGAACTCTTTCAGCATTTTCAATAAAAATGCAAGCGTTCCTCATACCTACGGTTACTCTATTATAAGAAAACTCATCCTGAAAATTTGCTCCCCAGGTTCCCGCATTAAAAGCATTAGCCCTTCCACCTGTTCCAAACTGATCGCCCTCATCACTTGCAGCCAGTAAGAAACCATCAACTGTTCCCGCATCACTTAAGCCACTACCACCATCTCCAGTAACAAAGCCATTAATTACAGATGTGGAGTACACATTCCATAATGCACGCATCGCCGCATCAGGTGTAGCAAAAACAGAATCAATTGTAATAGTACTACCAGAAGGTTGTTCCAGCATTCGCTTACATGAAGTTGCCGCACTGATAAACAAAACAACCAGAGCAACTATTGTGATGTATTTAAAGTTACGCTTCAGCATATTTGCATTTTTTGTTTTGTTAATAATTAGAATTGAACATTTACACCAAAATTGAAAACCCGCATCATTGGATATACAGCACCATTTGAACTGGGTATTTCAGGGTCGAAATATTCCATTTTTGTCCATGTAACTAGGTTTTGGCCATTCATATATACTCTAAGGGATTTAAGTGAAAGCTTTTGAATGATTTTAGGTGCAATAGTGTAAGCTACTTCTACGTTCTTAAGGCGTAGGTAGGAAGCATCCTGCATCCAAAAAGATGACACACGATAATTATGTCTGTTTGCATCAGGTGCTGCTGTAAGTCTTGGCAAAGTGATTTTTTGTCCATTTGCAAATCTTTCTGCTGACCAACTTTCCTTTGCACGCTCAAATGCTGTCTTCGTTCCTGCTATAAAAGGCCAGGCGGATTCTCCTGTGAGATAAGTAGACACTTGAGCTGCTCCCTGGAAGAATAAGGATATCTCGAATCCTTTCCATTGAGCGCCAACAGTAGCACCGTAAATAATACCTGGTATATTGGGATTGCCAATGTTACTTCTATCGTTATCATCAATGATGCCATCACCATTTACATCCTTGTAGCGAATATCTCCAGGAACAAGACCTGCACCCTCCCAAACAGACTTAGGCCTTTTAGGATTATTAATTTCTTCCCATGTATTATAAATACCTTCTGCAATGAGCCCTTTTGGCTGTCCGATTCTATTACCAGTCATTGCTAGCCCAGCAAATGGCTGAGGCGCCTCATCCATATAGACGATTCTATTCCTTGTATATGTGAAATTGGCATTAGCATAGTAGGTAAGTTTTGAGCTCTTGATTACATCACGAAAACCCATTTCAATCTCAAATCCCTTATTCTCAGCAACACCAATATTGTATGGAGATATCAAGTTCGTTGGACCGAAAGTGATTGGTACGTTCAAATTCCACAAGATCTTTTCCCGCTTCTCACTAAATACATCAGCAGCAACAGTAAGCTTATCTTTAAAGAATCTGAAATCACCTCCGATATTTAATTTCTTTGCTACTTCCCATGTAACTCCTGGATTACCTATGCTAGCTTCTCTATAACCTGTCATAGGTGTATTTGCTAAACCCAAGAAGTATGAAGCTCCAGAAGTGAATGAAGATGGAAGAAAAAGAAATCTATTACCCCCAATTTTAT
>CALEST010000361.1 GCA_937907555.1 uncultured Sediminibacterium sp. | reverse complement strand
CTTACTTTGAGCGATCTTGCCATTCATTTGGGTACCAATCCCTCTTTTTTATCTAAAATTATCAACCGGAGTTTTGACAAAAACTTCAACGATTTCGTTAATCAATATCGGGTGTTGGAGGTAAAAGAACAGCTATCCAATCCGGAGCTGGCGCACTTAACTATTATGAGCCTTGCCTATGATGCTGGCTTTAACAGTAAAGCTACTTTCAACAGAGCCTTTAAAAAATTTACGGGAGACAATCCCAGAAAGTATCAAATTAAATAACTAGATATTCTAAGTGCTTCATTTTCAATGCATCATCATTTGACACCTTCTTAAATGGTCTCAAATGATGTTATGAGGCGGTAAGGGAATCAGGTATTGGCAATTTGCAGTCATAAATGATTCAAATGCAAAATGTCTTTTCCCTTATTTTACTGCTGACAGTCCATTCCGTTCATGCACAGGGTACGGTATTAACAGATACCCTAAAAGCCAAAACGGTCACATCTGTAACCGTAATGGCTTCTCAGCCTTACGTGAAAGTCTTGGTTGATAAAACCGTATTAAATATAGCTGCCAAACCTTCTTTGGTTGGGCAAAATGCGCTTGATGTATTAAAAACTGCACCAGGTGTAGTAGTTGATCCCAACGAAAACATTCAAATGGGGGGTAAGAACGGTGTAACTGTTTTTATTGATGGGCAAAACACGCAACTCTCTTCGCAGGATCTGGCACAATTACTGAAAAGTATTGAGTCGGACAATATCAAGGAGATTGAAATCATCTCCAATCCATCCGCTAAATACGAGGCTGCTGGCAATGCAGGCATTATCAATATTGTTCTAAAGAAAAGTATCACCAATGGATGGAATGGGTCATTAACGGCTAATTCTACACAAAGTACACATGGTCGCTATAGTCTGTCTACCAATCAGAATGTTAGAAAAAACAAATGGAATTGGTTTGGTAATCTGAGCATGAACAAAGGATATCAGGAAACAATTGCCAATAATGACCGCAAGTTGCCAGTTCAGGAAATGCAGCAAAGAGGAATTGAGAAAGATGATTTTGGAGGGAATAGCAGCAGGGCAGGGGTAGACTATGCATTGAATAAAAAAACAACCATTGGTATGCTGTGGATACAAAATAATCGATTCACCAATATGGACAACAACAATCTCACCCTTATACAATCCAATCTGGGAATTGATACCAATGTTTTTACCCAAAGTGTTGCCCCCAGTGAAATCAAGCGAAACAATCTGAATCTCAATTACAAATGGATAAACGGAGCGCACAATAGTTTAAATGTTGATGCAGATTTCACCCGTTTCCATTCTTCATTAGATAATTTGGTAAATAGCTATTTAACATCAAATATACCATTGCCATTATTTAATAACGCTATCCGGAATAAAGCGAATGTTCAGATTGAAATCAAAGGAATTAAAGCAGATTATGCTTATATGATTGCAAAAAGAATTAAAGCAGAAGCAGGTTTAAAAACGGTGTATACTGTATCAGACAATCAATTAGGTGTTTACCAGCAAATGAATACAATATGGAAGGCAGATACCGGCAAATCCAATGATTTTCAACTAAAAGAACGCATTCATGCAGGTTACATGAGTTTTCAGGCCAACCATCATAACTGGACATTTCAAACAGGGCTAAGAGCGGAATATACCAGCGTGAATGGCCGCGCTACTTCTCTTGATCAAATTAAAAGAATTAATCCTGATACCAGCTATATTAATCTTTTCCCAACCGTTTTTATTCAGTACCAATTGAATGCGAAAAATCAGTTGGGGCTTAGCGTTTCCAAAAGGATTGATCGACCCAGTTACCAGGATCAAAATCCATTCGTGTATCAATTAGACGCATTCAATATCGAACAGGGCAATCCTTATTTGCTTCCGCAAATTACATATAGCGCAGAGCTAAGTTATACGTATCAGTATGCTACCAGCTTTAAATTACAATACAGCATTACCCGCAATTACATTGAGCAATTAACTTATCAGGTAGGAAAGAATACCATTATGACACCGCAAAATGCGGGTGAAAGAAAAATATTGTACTTCAGTATGAGTAGCCCTGTTCGGGTAAATAGCTGGTGGAATATATATATAAGTATTTCTCCTTTTTACCAGAACTACCAGGTAACACTCAATGGGTTTGGGACAGTTGAAAACAGAAAGCAAAGTAGCTGGGGAGTGAATGGATATATGAGCCAGAACTTTCAAGTAGGGAAGGGCTGGAATGCGGAAATAACAGGTTGGTATAATTTTCAAAATGCTACCACCATATATCAGTCAAAACCATTAGGTAGTATAAATCTTGGCCTTAGCAAAAAAATCTTTCAGGAGAAAGCTACTATAAAATTGGCCCTAACCGACCTATTCAATACGCAGAGATGGGAACAGACTGCAAGAACGAATGCGCTGGATTTACTCACCTATCGTAAATGGGAAAGTAGAAATATTTCACTTGGTTTTAGTTTTAGATTCGGTAACAACAAAATCAAAACAGCCAGAGAAAGAGAAACAGGCGCGAATACAGAAATAGATCGCATAAAACAATAAATTTTAAAAACGGCTATTAAAAAACTGGTTTTCTCTTGATGATTCAAGCTTATTTTTACAAAAAGCAATTCATGGAGGCTACTGCATTTTATTTCTGGTTGAGTCAGCAATCATTCGAACTGATGCCTGTTTTGCCTTTTAACGCGCAGCAGGATAAATTGCTGGCCATGGATTTTACCCAATCCAATACCACTCTCACGGATCATATTATTAATGATACAACTGCCTTTACGCAATATATTGAACAACAACTTTCCGCTGCAGCTGCTACCTACGGGATTGGAGGGTACAATGAACACAGAACCGTATATGCAAGAAGCAGGGTGTTTGACGGGGTAAGTGAAACCGATGCCAGATGTATCCATCTTGGCGTTGATATATGGGGTAAAGCCGGAACTCCTGTAGCTGCCCCGCTGGATGGTTCGGTACACAGTTTTGCATTCAATGATGCATTTGGAGATTATGGGGCTACCATTATTCTGGAGCATCAGATAAATGGGGCACAATTCTATACGCTTTACGGACATTTATCACTGGCCGATATAACCAATTTAAAGGAAGGAGATTTTATTGCAGCAGGAAAAGTCTTTGCACATTTTGGAGAACCTTCAGAGAATGGTCAATGGCCTCCGCATTTGCATTTTCAGATTGTGCTGGACATGCAGGGCAAAAAAGGGGATTATCCTGGTGTATGCAGTTTGGCGGAAAGAGAAAATTATCTGAATAACTGTCCAGACGCGGATGCCTTGCTGAACATGATTCAATGGGCGCAACCCGTTCTTTAGTATTTTCTAATTATTGACTTAGCTGATTTGGTACAAAATCAGGCTTTTCCCATTGCTTGATGATATGAGACTGAATGGTATGAATACCTGTTTTGGAATGTCCGGCAAAATAAAGCATGCATCTGGCAATGGCCTTCGCATGCACGGGTATATATTTTTTAAACCGGCCTTTCATAATGGGCATGGCTTTCAATGCAAAGAAAATTCCCAGCTCTTCCAGCCATCTCGATTCTTTTCTGGGCCCCAGGATAAACGAAGGTTGAAAAATATAAATGGAGCTGTAGTTAAGCTGTTTTAAAGCTTCTTCTAATTTTCCTTTGGTACGGTTGTAAAATACACTTGATTTCGGATTGGCGCCGGCAGCTGTAATCACCAGCAAACGTTTGCTGCCTGCATATAGCTGTAGTTTGGCAATATGAAGAGGAGCATGTAAGTCTATCAGCGTAAAAGCTTCCCTGGTTTTTACGGTTTTGATGGTTGCACCCAAACAGCAATAAACATCGTCTGCTTCTGTCCAGGATTCAATGGTAGCAAAGTTAACCAGCTGTTCTACCAGTTTAGGGTGTACCCTTCCCAATGGCTTGCGCACATAAATGGTAACCTGACTGTATAAATCGGATTCTAACAGCATTTCAAGCAAATAAGATCCAGTTAATCCACTTGCTCCTAATACCAACGCTTTTCTTTGCACCTTGCTTTAATTTTATCAAAGATAAGGACTGCTTTATTTGTACTTTTGAAGAGTTATGTCAAATAATAATCTGAACAGCGATTTGAATGGATTAAATGCTTCTGAAAGGGAGTTTGAAAATACCATTCGGCCCAGGGAAATCGACGAATTTTCCGGGCAGCCCCAGTTGATTGAGAATCTGGTAATTTTTATTAAAGCTGCCAAAATCAGGGGAGAAGCGCTGGACCATATTTTATTTCATGGCCCCCCCGGCTTGGGTAAAACAACTTTGAGCCGGATTGTTGCCAATGAATTGGGGGTAAGCATCAAGGAAACTTCAGGACCGGTGATAGAAAAGCCCGGTGACCTGGCTGGACTGCTGACCAACCTGCAACCCAACGATGTGCTTTTTATAGACGAAATACACAGGCTAAGTACGGTGGTTGAAGAGTATCTGTATTCTGCCATGGAAGACTTCAAGATTGATATCATGATTGATTCTGGTCCAAATGCCAGAAGCATTCAGATTAATCTGAATCCCTTTACGCTGGTAGGAGCAACCACCCGGAGTGGTTTATTAACGGCACCCTTGCTTTCCAGATTCGGTATTAAATCGCGCCTTGAATATTATGGGGCAGCCGTTTTGCAAAAAATTATTGAGAGAAGTGCATCCATACTGGGCACGCAGATTACCATTGATGCAGCAGCTGAAATTGCCGGCAGGAGTAGGGGGACCCCCAGAATTGCCAATGGCTTGCTTAGAAGAGTCCGCGATTTTGCGCAGGTATTGAATGATGGAAAAATTGATTTGGGCATTACTCAACACGCATTGAAGGCATTGAATGTGGATGCGCATGGACTGGATGAAATGGATAACCGTATTTTATCTGCAATTATCAATAAGTTCAAAGGAGGTCCCGTAGGAATTACTACCATTGCAACTGCAGTGGGAGAAGAGCCGGGAACCATTGAAGAAGTGTACGAACCTTTTTTAATTCAGGAGGGCTTTTTACAAAGAACCCCCAGGGGAAGAGAAGCTACTTTGAAAGCCTATAATCACCTGGGGATTGTTATGAAAAGAGGAGATGCCGGGGAACTTTTCAGTTAGGGTATCCCTTATTTTTTAAACCTGCTATGGAGCAACCAGTCTGAAGCCATTTCCATGAATATTGACAATTTCAATATTGCTGTCTTCTTTTAAATACTTGCGGAGTTTGGCAATGTAAACGTCCATGCTTCTTCCGTTGAAATAAGTATCACTGCCCCAAATTTTTTTCAATGCTCTTTCGCGGGGTAATAAATCATTTTTGTGTTCTGCCAACATTTTTAAAAGTTCATTCTCTTTAGGAGAAAGGGTTTGCATGGTAGCACCATTTTTTAGTTCTCTCAGTTTGGGATTAAAATGATAAGTGCCTAAATCAAATTCAATATTGTCATTGATTTTATTTTCTTCCTCATTTCTTTTTAGGATGGCTTTTATTTTCAAAAGCAATACTTCACTGTCAAAAGGTTTGGTAATATAATCATCTGCACCCAGTTTGTATCCCTGGATAATATCGTCTTTCATGGTTTTTGCACTGAGGAAAAACAATGGCACGTCAGGATCAATATCTCTGATTTCTTCCGCCAGTGTAAATCCATCCATATTGGGCATCATTACATCTAAGAGGCAGATATCGAATTTCTCGCGCTGAAATGCGGCCAGACCCAATCTGCCGTCACGCTCCAGTGTAACTTCGTATTCATTCAGTTCCAGGTAGTTTTTTAATACCATACCCAGGTTTGTATCGTCTTCGCAGAGTAGAATTTTGTACTGTCTTTTATCTTCCATCGGAATTATTTTGAGTGAAATAACAATAATTTACGAAAATTATCCCTTTGAGGGGCTGCAATCTTTTGTTAAATATACTTTGCTATTTTTTTACAAATTGCTTATCGGTAAGGGCTTTTAAGAAATTCACCAGATCGGTCTTGTCTTGCTGGCTCAGGTTCAGCGGCTCTCTTAAGGTACTGTCGATATTAATGGGTTTGGGAACAAATTTGTAAGGGTTGTTGTAGTACTCAACTACTTCTTCCAAAGTTTTAAACATACCATTGTGCATATAAGGAGCCGTAACGGCCACATTCCGGAGTCCCGGTGTTTTAAATTTACCCAGATCTTCCTTGTTTTTGGTAATGGCATAACGTCCCTCATCCACGAGTGAAACTCCGTCGTACAATCCAATATTTTTAAAGTCATCGTTGGTAAAATCCGTTCCGTTATGACAATCAAAACATTTGGTTTTATCGCTTACAAATAATTGACGGCCTCTCTCTGCGGATTCGCTCATTTGATCCAAATCAAAGTCGGACTCATCGGTTTCCAGGGTATTCTGAAAGGCTGCCAATGCCTGGCCCAGATTTTTTGCATTGGGTGTTTGTTTAAAAATAGCCAGAAAAAGAGACCGGTAGGTTTTGCTTTCATTCAATCTTTTAACGGCTTCCTTAATGGGCAAATTCATTTCTACCGGATTCTCAATGGGCATGATTGCCTGAGCTTCCAGCGTTGCTGCCCTGCCATCCCAGAAAAAAGGATCATGTCCTCTGAGATTCATTACTGTTGGGGCATTTCGGCTGCCCGGTGTAGCTCCCACACCTAAGCTAATGGCTAATGTATCTGCAAAACCATAAGCGGGAATATGACAGCTTGCACAACTGATGCTATGGTCTTTGGAGAGTATGGGGTCAGAAAAAAGTTTCTTACCCAACTGCGCTTTGGTCTTTATTGGGGTGGTGGGATTGAAGCCGACGCTAAAGGCAACAGCCAGTCCCAATCCTCCTATCACCCACCATTTTTTCATAGGGCAAAGATACTGAATAACGATCCTAAAAATTTATTTTGAATCCACTCTGGCATTGGCTATTTTACAACAAATCATTGGTATGAGTAATGCACAGTTGTTTACGGAAATAATGCAAAAAGGCTATCAGTTTAAGGGTGAATTTGTGAAAATAGGTTGTGGTATGCTGAATGGTGAAGTGGTGCCTGAAACAAGCGTGTACCTGCCTTTAAAAACACTGAACCGTCATGGATTAATAGCAGGGGCAACCGGTACGGGTAAAACCAAGACCCTGCAGTTGATTAGTGAATGCTTAAGCGACAATAGTGTGCCGGTAATGCTAATGGATATCAAGGGAGATCTGAGTGGCATTGCTGCAGAAGGAATGTTGAACGATAAAATTCAGGAGCGAATTACAAAAATGAATCTCTCCTGGAAACCCACGGCTTATCCGGTTGAATTGCTTACCCTCACAGGGAATCATGGAGTTAGATTAAGGGCAACGGTTTCTGAATTTGGTCCCGTATTGCTTAGTAAAATTCTTGGACTGAATGATACGCAGGGCGGTCTGGTATCCATGATTTTTAAATACTGCGATGATACTGCCATGCCTTTGCTGGACCTGAAGGATTTTATTAAAGTGCTTCAGTTTATCGGGAATGAAGGAAAGGCAGAAATGGAAAAAGACTATGGAAAAATTTCTACTACTTCTACCGGAACGATTCTTAGAAAAGTAATTGAATTACAACAGCAGGGTGCAGATGTATTTTTTGGAGAGAAAAGTTTTGAAGTTGACGATTTAATGCGCATCAATGACGAGGGTCGGGGGATGATTAATATTCTTAGGGTTACCGATATGCAAGACAAGCCCAAATTGTTCTCCACTTTTATGTTGCAGTTGCTGGCAGAACTCTATGCCAGCTGTCCGGAAGAAGGTGATCTGGATAAGCCCAAGCTGGTATTGTTCATAGACGAAGCGCATCTGATTTTTCAGGAAGCTTCTGATGCATTGTTGCAACAGCTGGAAACCGTGATTAAATTAATCCGATCCAAAGGCATTGGCATATTCTTCTGTACACAGAATCCGCAGGATATTCCTCCTTCTATTCTGAGTCAGCTGGGATTAAAAGTACAGCATGCATTAAGAGCTTTTACAGCAGCGGATAGAAAAACCATCAAGCAGGCGGCAGAGAATTTTCCGGAGTCTGAGTTTTATGAGGTGGATGAACTCCTTACACAGTTGGGTATTGGAGAGGCACTGGTTACTTTATTAAATGAAAAAGGGATACCCACACCCCTGGTGCATACCTTGTTGAATCCACCGCAAAGCAGGATGGATATTTTGTCTGAAGCAGAAATCAATGCCATCAATGCAAAAAGTAAACTGGTTGCCAAATACAATCAGGAGATAGACAGTTTAAGTGCCTATGAAATTTTAAATCAGAAATTAGCGGAAGCACAGGCTATTACCGCGGAGCGTGCAGCGGAAAAGGCACAGGCGAAAGAGTCTCAGGAAACAGCTTCTGCAACTGAAACTTTTTTTGATAATCCCATTGTAAAACAAGTAGGCAGAACAGCAGCCAGTATTATCACCCGCAGTCTGTTAGGGGCATTGGGTCTGGGCGGAAGATCCGGTTCCGGAAGAACAACAAGAAGAAGGTAAAGTAGCAGTACTGTGCTGATGAAAAGGAAGTCTGTTTTACTGCAGCCATCGAATCATTTTCTCTTCTGAAATCTCAATTTTAGATTCGGCCTGAAGAAAGTTCAATATCTCCCAGATACGTTTTGGGTTTATGTTTTCGCATTCTTTCATTAATGTATCAACAGCAATGGATTTCTCTTTGCTTTTTTGAATTGCTGTTTCAATGGCATTGAATTCCTTTTGGGATATATTTTTATTTTTTTGACGAAGACAGTAATCGCAAACCCCACAGTTTTTTGCCCCTTCATCCCCAAAATACTGTGCAATGAACTGACTTCTGCATTGGTTGTTTTCGCTTGCATAGGCAATCATCTGGCTGACCCTGTTCACGTGTAGTTGTTTTCTTTCCAGATAAGCTTCATGCTGAATATGCAGATATTTTGCAGGCGCCCTGTTCAGCATAAAATGAATTTGCGGGGTTTCTTTTTTGGGTAAATATTCAATAATGCCGAGGGTCTGCAACTGCTTTAGTGCTGTATGTATCTGTTCCGGATTCATCCTGCAAATTCTGGCCAGTTGCTGATCGTAAACCGATACCCGGTTGTTAAATATACCCGGGTAGGTTCTTAATAAAGCTTTGATAACCGGTTCCAGTGCGGGATACATTTCTTCGAACTGAGAAAGGTATTGGGTGTCGGTGGTAAAACTTACCTGGGTAGGCAAAAAAATCTGTTCGTTAAATTGAATATGCCCCTCCTGTTCCAGTATTCTCAATACATTCACTACCAGCAAGGGCTCCAGTGAAAATCGTCTGGTAAAGGTTTCGAAATCAAAATCATAGTAAATGCCTTCTCCACTGCCAACAGGTATTTGCAAAAAGTCGGCAATGGCCTGGTATACTTGCTGGATAACCGGTATGGGTGGAAATTTTATTTCAGTTTGCTCTGTTAATGTAGTCAGGTCTTTTTCCTGCCATAATAATACAGCAAATGCTCTCTTTTCGTCTCTGCCCGCTCTTCCTGCTTCCTGATAATAATTTTCCAGGCAATCCGGAATATCGTGATGGATAACGGTTCTAACATCTGGCTTATCTATGCCCATGCCAAAAGCATTGGTGCAAACCATGATCCTGATTTTATTGTTGATCCAGTTCTGTTGTTTTTTTTCCCTTACTGACTGCTCCAGTCCGGCATGATAAAAATCTGCAGCAATTCCCTGCAATAAAATGGCTTCTGCAATTTTTTTGCATTGTCTTCTATTATTGCAATACACAATTCCGGACCCTGGAATTTTATGAATGATTTCCAGGATTTTGTTGATTTTGCTTTCCGTATTAAAAGCACTGTATGAAATATTGGGTCTTAAGAAACTTTGTTTAAAAACAGCCGGTGATTTCAGCTTCAATTGCTCCTGAATGTCTGCCAGTACCAGGGGAGTTGCCGATGCAGTTACTGCTATAACAGGAACGTCACGTAACTTTTCTTTGGTAGCGGCTATTCTGCAATAAGCAGGCCTGAAATCGTATCCCCATTGTGAAATGCAATGGGCTTCGTCTACTACGAGTAATTCAATGGGGATATGTGTAAGATATTCATTAAATAAATGACTTTCCAGTCTTTCCGGAGAACAATACAAAAAGGGATATTTTCCTTCAACAGCTTCCTGCAGAATATTTTTTACTTCCTCTTTTTGTAATCCACTGTGTATGGCAGCCGCTCTAATACCTTTTTCGTTCAATGCATCAACCTGATCTTTCATCAAAGCAATCAGCGGACTGATGACCAAACAGGTTCCTCCTCTGAGTATGCCAGGTATCTGATAACAGACCGATTTTCCTCCACCAGTTGGTAACAGGGCAAGGGTGTCTTTACCTTCTACCACAGAACAAATAATGTCCTCCTGTAAAGGTCTGAAAGCCGGATGCTTCCAGTATTGCTGTAATATGGAAAGTGGAGTAGGCAATGAATTAATCCACTTTTTTAAAGTTCAGTCTTACTGAATTGATGGCTAATACTACATCGCTGAGTCCCATTACCAATGCGCCAAACGTTGGACTTAGAAATCCAAGTGCAGCCACCGGTATGGCTACGATATTGTAGATAAAGGCCCAGAATAGATTTTGCTGAATAGTCTTGTATGTGTGCTTGCCCAGACCCAGTGCCAAAGAAAGATTTTTGATTCCATGATTCATCAATACTACTTCCGCACTTTGCATCGCAATATGGGTTGCATCACTCAATGAAACACCGACGGTTGCTTTGGCCAATGCGGGTGCATCATTAATGCCATCTCCAACCATGGCTGTAGGTGCAATGCTTGTTAATGCTTCAATTTTCTCCAGCTTTTGTGCGGGGCTTTGTGCTGCATATATTTCCTCTATGCCCAGCTTGTCTGCTACAAACTGACATTTGGCCTGACTATCTCCGCTTAGCAAAATGGTTTTGATTCCTTTTTGCTGAAGGGCTTTTATAATCATGCCCGCTTCGGGTCTTATTTCGTCCTGCAATTGAATGGAAGCCAGTAGTTCATTGTTCTTTACCAGATAAATATTGAAGCTTTCATTGCTGGTTAAATGTGCAACAGCTTTATAGGAAGCTGCTATATATGTATTCCCCTCTTTATCAGTTGCTGTAACACCCAGTCCTTTTTCTTCACTTATTTTGCTGAATCTGATTTCTTCTTTTGTTTTCCATTGCTGTGCTATGGCTTTTGCCAGCGGGTGAGTGGAATACTTTTCCAGTGAATAAGCAATCTTTTTACAAGTATCTTCTCCCAGTGCATTCCCTGCCTCTGTTAATTCCAATTTTTGAATGTTGAATTTTCCCGTGGTTAAGGTTCCTGTTTTATCGAATACTACCTGTTGAATGTCTTTGAATAATTCAAGTGTCCTGGTGTTTTTAAATAGGACGCCATTTTTGGCAGCTCTTCCCAAACCTACTGCAATGGCTGCCGGAGTAGCCAGTCCCATGGCACAGGGGCAGGAAATTACCAACACCGCAATGCTTCTCATTAAACTATTGGTGAAGTCCTGTGAGCCAACCGTATAATTCAGAATAAAAGTGAGTACTGCTATGCTGATTACAGCAGGTACAAATATGGCGCTGATTTTATCTGCCAATAATTGTACCGGTGGTTTTTCTGTTTGTGCATTTTTTACCATCGATAAAATATTACCCAAAACAGAGTCTTCACCCACTGCGATTACATAAGCTTTTACAGAACCATTTACCACGGTTGATCCCCCAATTAAAATGTCTTTTACTTTTTTCTCAACTGGAATAGATTCTCCGGTAATAATGGATTCATCTACAGAAACCTCGCCTGATAATATTTTACAATCCATGGGAACCGCTTCCCCGTTTCTGATTAATAACAGGTCTCCTGTTTTTAAGGACGTGCTTTCTACAGGAAAAATATGTTCATTCTGTTCATTGTCGTAGGCAATCATATTGGCCATGGTCTTTTGCGACTGTGCCAGTTTGCGCAATGCAATTTGTGTTTGCTCTACCGATTTGTCTTCCATCCAATAGCCTAAGAAAACCAAAGTGATGATGGTGGCAGCAGTTTCATAAAATAAATAATCAGCTGCCTGATTGGTAAGAGTGCCATATAAACTGTAAACGAAAGCAGAGAGTGCACCAATGGCAATCAATACATTCATATTGGGGACCCCTTTCAACAGACTTTTAAATCCACTTCTGCCAAAAAAATCCATCCCTAAAATAAAAACCGGCAGGGTTAATCCCAATTGAACATAGGGATTCATTAACCAGTGAATATGAATGCCGGGTATCATATGCACCATCAGCGGTACAGTAAAAACAGCGCAGAAGGCAAATCTTTGCAGGTGAGAACGGAATAGCGGCTTTCTTGCGCTGGATTCCAGTTCTGATCCCTTTACCTGATACCCCATTCCCTGGATACCTTTTTGTAAGCTTAGTGTATCTGTATCCTCGGGCATGGCAAAACTCACATCACCTCCAATGAAATTTACCTTCACTTCTTCCATCCCTTTTTCTTTGAGGAATTTATCTATACTGAGGGCACAATTGGTGCAACTCATTCCCGTTACTTTCCAATTAACTTTTTCCATACTCAAATTTACAAAAGCCCTGCCTCCTTCATTTGCGATATTGGAATAATATTCGCAGAACGCTGATTATCTTTGTATCATGGATGCAATTTTTAGCCTGGATCAGATAGAAGCCGTTGCTGCGGTTTTTCTTAAAAAGTTTCCCTCTCATAAGATCTGGGCTTTCCATGCGCCGATGGGCGCTGGAAAAACCACTTTTATAAATGCGCTTTGCAAACAATTAGGTGTGAAAGACGGACTGAGTAGTCCCACATTTGCCATTGTAAACGAATATGCTTCCGATAAAGGACCTGTATACCATATGGACTGGTATCGCTTGCAGTCTGAAGCTGAAGCCATGGATGCGGGTATTGAAGATATTCTGCACAGTGGAGGTTATTGTTTTGTAGAATGGCCTGAAAACGCACCAGGATTACTTGGGCCTGAAGTATTGCATTTGAACCTTGAAGTGCTGGATCCTTCTACCAGACGTTTATTTAAAGAAGACACATCGGCATAATTTGTTAACTTCAACATTCAACACAAACAATGGCAACAAGCAGACCCAGCATTAGTCCTTCACTTTTATATGAAGCAATGGAAGAAACCCTGGACATCAAAACTCCCGGGGCAAAATTGCATATAGGTATTCCCCGAGAAATTGCTTTTCAGGAAAACAGAATTGCCTTAACGCCGGATGCTGTAGGTGTATTGGTTGCCAACGGAAACCAGGTTACCATTGAACACAAAGCAGGAGAGAGAAGTCATTATTCCGACAAGGATTATTCAGAAGCAGGGGCCCAGATCGTGTACGACAGGGCAGCGGTTTACCAGTGTCCCATTCTGGTTAAAAGTGCGCCTCCGGTAGAAGAAGACGTTCCGCTTTTGCAGATGAATCAAATTATTATTTCTCCCATTCACCACTCTGCATTAAAAAAAGAAATCATTGAGAAAATGATGGCCAAAAGAATCACGGCCCTCAGTTTTGAAAATTTCAAAGATGACAGTGGTACGTATCCTATTGTAAGGAGCATGAGTGAAATTGCCGGAAGTGCGGTGATGTTGATTGCCGGGCAATACCTGAGCAGCTTTAATGATGGGAAAGGGGTTTTACTCGGCGGAATCAGTGGAATTCCTCCTACCAAAGTGGTAATTATTGGAGCAGGCATTGTTGGAGAATGTGCTACCCGTAATGCGCTGGCCATGGGCGCATCCGTAAAAGTGTTTGATAATAATATCTATCGCTTAAAGCAAATGCAGAATAACCTGGGACAACGTGTCTGGACCAGTGTGTTAGAGCCACGCATTTTGGCCAAACAATTAAAAACCTGTGAAGTAGCGGTAGGTGCATTGAGTAATGAATATGGACGTGCTCCTGTAGTTGTAACCGAAGAAATGGTAGCTGCAATGCGTCCGAACAGCATCATTATTGATGTGGCTATTGACCGGGGCGGATGTTTTGAAACCAGCGAGCTCACTTCTTACGAAGAGCCCACATTCGTAAAACACGGGGTAATTCATTATTGTGTTCCCAATATTCCCAGTGGTTTCGCCAGAACCGCTTCTCAGGCAATCAGTAATGTGCTGATGCCGCTTCTTTTGGAAGTAAGTGATGAAGGTGGTCTGGAAGAAATGATCTGGCACAAATTCAATTTGCGCGAAGGGGTATACCTGTTTAAAGGTGCTTTAACAGATATTTACATTAGTCAGAAATTCGACTTGAAATATACCGACCTGAATCTGCTAATTGCCAGCAGACGCTAAGGGCTTGTAATCATTGATATGAATGCGGTCTGAACAAAAATGAATTTCGGCTTCTTCGTTGCTGCAGATAATAACCAGTTTGTCTTTACAGAAATCAGTAATCAGTTGCTGGTATAATTGATAACCTTGTTTATCTAAATTGGTACAAGGCTCATCCAATAACAGAACCGGACAGTCAGAAAAAACAGCCTGAGCCAGTTTCAGTCTTTGTTTCATACCACTGCTAAAACGATTGATTTGTTTGCTGCCTGCCTTCTCCAGCCCAACCAGTGAAAGTATTTCTGCAATTTGTATGGTAGGGTTAATCAACTTGAATTGCTGATGAAAACTCAGTAATTCTGTGGCACTCATTTCTTCAATTAATTCCAGATAGGGGGTACAGATGGCAACTTGCTGAAAATGTACTTCGGGCTTTACGGGCAGGTTGATCTGGCCTTCGTTCAGTTCCATACTGCCTGCAATGCATTGGAGGAGGGTGCTCTTGCCAGAGCCGTTGAAACCGGTAATGGCATAAGACTTTCCAGATTCAAATGAGTAACTCAGTTTTCTGAAAATCCATTCGCGGTTGAATTTCTTTCCGCAATTGTCCAAATGAATGAAATAGTTATTCATCGTCATTGGCACCCTTGGTAAAACGCTTGATGATTCCTCTTCCACTCTCTCTGATAAAAGTGACAATTTCATCTCTTTCATCTGTAGCAGGAAGTTCTTCTTCTATGTATTCTAATGCCTGTGTGGTATTTAAGCCTTTATTGTAAATGGTGCGGTACACGTCCAGAATATGGTTGATCTGCTCCAGCGGGAAGCCTCTTCTTTTTAATCCAATGCTGTTTACGCCACCATAACTTAGCGGATTTCTTACAGCTTTAATATAAGGAGGAACATCTTTGCTCACCAAACTACCTCCGGCAATAAATGTATGCTGTCCAATATTTACAAACTGGTGAACGGCACTTACTCCGCCCACTACTGCCCAGTCACCAATGGTAACGTGTCCTGCCACCTGTACGCTGTTACTCATGATTACATGACTCCCGATAATGCAGTCGTGCGCAATATGGCTGTAAGCCATGATTAAGCAGTGATTCCCAATTACGGTTCTACCCCTGTCTTCTGTACCTCTGTTGATGGTTACAAATTCACGGATGGTAGTGTGATCGCCTATTTCAACTGTTGTTTTTTCTCCAACAAATTTTAAATCCTGCGGAATGGCACCCAATACAGCACCTGGAAAAACCCTGCAATTTTTTCCAATGCGGGTTCCATCCATGATGGTAACATTACTCCCAATCCAGGTTCCTTCTCCAATTTGAACGTCCCCGTGAATCACCGTAAATGGATCAATTTTTACATTCGGTGCAATTCTTGCATTGGGATCAATATAGGTATATGGATGCGTCATATTTTTCTTTTCGTATGTAAGATACAAATTTGGCTGCTTTAGTTGTCCGCTCTCCTGACAACCTGTGCAACCAGGTCAGCTTCTGTGGCAACTTTTCCACCCACATAAACGGTTCCCCTCATTTCGCAGATTCCTCTTCGGATGGGTCCTGTGAATTCCAGTTTCAACACCATTGTATCACCGGGTCGAACCATTTGTTTGAATTTACAATTGTCTATTTTAAGAAAGTAGGTATCGTATTTACCTTCCGGCATAGAATTGATACATAGAATGCCACCCGTTTGCGCCAGGGCTTCAATTTGCAGCACTCCTGGCATTACCGGATTTCCTGGAAAATGGCCCGGGAAGAACCACTCATTAAACGTAACGTTTTTAATCCCTACGATATAGGTATCTGTTAATTCAATGATTTTATCTACCAGTAAAAACGGATGACGATGGGGCAGGGTCTTTTCAATTTGTTCTAAAGTATACACCGGCGGAACGGTTGGGTCATAGGTTGGAACACCTTTAACGTGCTTATTCTTTTTGATGTATTGCTTAATTTTTTTTGCAAATTCCACATTGGAACTATGGCCGGGTCTGTTGGCAATAATTCTTGCTTTAATAGGATAACCAATCAATGCCAGATCGCCAACCACATCTAATAATTTGTGTCGGGCAGGTTCATTGGGAAAGCGCAGTTCCAGATTGTTCAGGTAGCCTTCGCTTTTTACTGCAATCTCTTCTTTTTTAAAAATCTTCGCGAGTCTGCTCATTTCAGCATCTGTGATCGGCTTGTCTACTACCACAATTGCATTGTTGATATCCCCTCCTTTAATCAGGTCATTTTCCAGGAGCATTTCCAGTTCGTGTAAAAAACAGAAAGTTCTGCAGGGAGCTATTTCCGATTTAAAATCCTTGATGGATTTTAATCCTGCATGCTGGGTCCCCAATACCGGACTATTAAAATCTATAAGCGTTGTTATTTGATAATCCATGGCTGGCAAAGCAACCATTTCTACTCTTTTGCCATCATCGTAGTGATATATATTTTCATCCAGGCTATACCAGATTTTAGCTGCATCCTGTTCCTGTACCCCGGATTTTTCAATCAAATCAATAAATGGGGCAGAAGAACCATCCATTATAGGGATTTCAGGGCCATTCACTTCAATCAATACATTGTCTACGCCCATTCCAACCAAAGCAGCCAGTATATGTTCAACAGTACTCACTTTGGCGTCTCCTATCTGCAGGGTAGTTCCCCTGCTGGTATCGGTTACCAAATCGCAGTCGGCTTTAATTACCGGTTTATTGGGGAGGTCGGTACGCTGAAACTGAATGCCAAATCCAGGGTTCGCCGGTTTTAAAATCATATCTACCAGTACACCGGTATGCAAGCCAGTTCCACTAATTTGTATAGGCTGGGTAAGGGTATGCTGTTTTTCGGGATTAAAATTGATATCCATATTTCCGCGCTTTAATATGCGAAATTAAGTTATCCCGACCGTTTATGCTTCATTTAGGATTTAAGCTTCTCAGAAACCAGTTCTGCCAGCGTTTTTTCCAGGGCTTTGATTCGTTTTTCCAATTCCGGCAGGTTTCTGGTTGCGGCCTGTACGCGAAGAGAGCTGGTATAGTCAAAAGCAGGGTTTCCATTGACCGATTTATTGGGTTCCTTGATGGTTTTGGTAATGCCACTTTTACCACCAATTTTAGTGCCATCTGCAATGCTTAAATGCCCTGCAACACCGGTTTGTCCACCCATCATTACAAATTTGCCCACTTTACTGCTGCCACTGATTCCTGTTTGAGCCGCTATTACTGTATTGTTGCCAACTTCTACATTGTGGGCAATCTGAACAAGATTGTCAATTTTTACTCCTTTACGGATTAAGGTAGCGCCCATGGTGGCTCTGTCGATGGTGCTGTTGGCTCCAATTTCCACATAATCTTCAATTACCACATTGCCTAGCTGGGGTACTTTCTGAAAAGTTCCGTCTGCCTGTGGGGCAAATCCAAATCCATCACTTCCTATTACTGTTCCGGCATGAATGATTACCTGATTGCCTATTACACAGCCATTGTAAATTTTTGCGCCAGGATATATTGTGGTGTTGTCTCCCACTACTACATTGTTACCCAGGTATACCCCGGGATAAATTTTAGCATTGTTTCCGATTTTTACATTTTCACCTGCGTAAGCAAAAGCCCCGATGAATACATTGTTACCCAACTGAGCCGTTTGGGAAATATAGCTGGGTTCCTGAATGCCTGTTAGCTGGCTGGCAGCCATTTCCTGATATTTGGTCATTAAAACAGCAAAGGCCGAATAAGCATCGGCTACCCTGATAAGGGTAGATGTTACCGGTTTCTTAAGCTGCAGGGATTCATTTACAATCACCACGGATGCTCCTGTTGTGTATATAAAATCCTCGTATTTGGGATTGGCCAAAAAAGAAATCTGAGAAGCTTTTGCCTCTTCAATTTTGCCGAAAGACTGAACAATTGCACTGGGATCTCCTTCTACTTTTCCATTAATCAGCAAGCCAATTTGTGCTGCGGTGAACTGCATATAATTTTATTAGTTTAACAGACAAATGTAAAATTTTTTTACCTGGGAGGATAAATTCTGTTGTATCATGGAATTATCCACTTCCGTAATATCTTTTACACTGCCATCTTTGTAAAGAATATTGATCTTCTCTTCCTTGCTTTGATAAGTTGTATTAGAGGCAATTCCGGTAAAGCATAAATAAGCCGCTTCTTCTTTACTGACTCCAAATTTTTTCATGGTCTCTGCCTGTTTCTCTGCTAAAAAGCTTTCATTGAACGGGGTTGATTGTATGCTAGTTTTATATATTTCACGATTGAGCAAACGGGTGCAAAGCAAGGATAGTACTTTGTCTGAATGCCTGCTCCATTTTTTTATGGCACTTATTACATCAAAGTCATCCATCAAACAGAAACGCTGTATGGAAGCCGTGGTCATAGGCAAGGAAAATTCTCCCAGGAAATAATCAATTTCAGATCCAGTGGCCAGCTCCTTTTTATAGCGGGGATAAATTTCTCTTACTCTTTGTATGATTTTCACCAGCATTTTTTCTGCAGACAAAACCGTTTTGTGCAGATAGACCTGCCAGTACATTTGCCGTCTGGCTACCAGAAATTTTTCAACGCTATAAATGCCTTTCTCTTCAATCATCAACTGGCCGTTATGAACCGTGAGCATTTTTAAAATCCGGTCATATCCAATGACTCCTTCACTTACTCCGGAGAAAAAACTGTCCCGGCTTAAATAGTCCATTCTGTCAACATCCAGCTGACCGCTGATGAGCTGGTGTAAAAAAGGTTTATGGTACTGATTGGTAAAAATATCAATGGCAAGGGTTAGTTGTCCGTTAAACTCATTGTTCATCTGCTGCATAATCTGCAGGGAAAGGTCTTCGTGATGCACACCCTGTACCAGCTCATGTTCCAGTGCATGTGAAAAGGGGCCATGACCTATATCGTGCAGCAAAATAGCTGCTTTAACCGCAATTTCTTCTTCTTTGGTAATTTCAATATCCTTGTTTCTCAGTTCAGTTATTACATTGCACATCAGGTGGTAAGCGCCCAGTGAATGATGCAGTCTTGTATGCACTGCACCCGGATAAACCAGCTGTGCCATGGCCATTTGCTGAATTCTCCGGAGACGCTGATAAAAGGGATGCCCGATGATGGAAAATATTAGGGGGTGATTAATGGTGATAAATCCATACACCGGATCGTTGATAATCTTGCGCTTCGATTTGTCCATGCTGTTGTTGAATTGTTAATAAAGGTAGTATTTAGTAGCACAAACAAAATTATAAATAGCTTAGCACTATGGCAATTGCACAGATTTTATGGGTGGACGACGAGATTGAAAGTCTTCAGTCTCAGAAAATTTTTCTTGAGGCAAAGGGATATGCTGTACATACTTTAACCAATGGGTATGATGCAATCGAATACATTCAGAACAATCTGGTAGACGTGGTGCTGATGGATGAATCCATGCCCGGATTAACGGGATTGGAAACCCTTACCAGAATGAAACAGATTCAGCAACGCCTTCCCATTGTACTGATAACCAAAAACGAAACCGAAAATCTGATGGATGAAGCCATCGGAAGCCAGATTGCAGATTATTTAATTAAACCGGTTAATCCGAATCAGGTTTTATTGAGTTTAAAAAAAATCATCGACAACAAGCGACTGGTAGCAGAAAAAACCACGGTTTCCTATCAACAGCAATTTTCTGAATTATTCATGGCTTTGTCTGGGAACCCTGACTATACGGAATGGATGGATCTTTATAAGAAACTGGTATTCTGGGAACTGGAGATGGAAAAAAGTGATAGTCCGGAAATGCGGGAAATTCTATTGAATCAAAAGAAAGAAGCCAATGCTGCATTTGGTAAATATATCACCCGTCATTACGAAGATTGGGTAAGCCATGCTGCAGCAGATGCACCCATTATGAGTCATCAGCTTTTTCAGTTCAAAGTGCTGCCCCATATAGAAGAGCAGGTTCCTTTGTTTTTTATTTTAATTGATAATCTTCGTTACGATCAGTGGAAAGCCATTGAACCTGTTTTTGCGGAAAGTTTCAGAATCCTGGAAGAAGACAGTTTTTATTCCATCCTGCCCACTGCCACTCAGTATTGTCGCAATGCCATTTTTGCCGGATTATTGCCAGTGGAAATAGAAAAGAAGTTTCCCGATTTATGGAAGAATGATGAAGAAGAGGGGGGTAAGAATTTGCATGAGAAGGAGTTTCTGGAAGCCCAGTTAAAAAGGTTAAAGAAAGACTCCGTTAAAATGAGTTACCATAAAATTCTGAATCACCAGGACGGACAACAATTGGTGAACAATATGCACAATCTCCTGGGAAATCAGCTGAATGTTATTGTTTACAATTTTGTGGACATGCTCAGTCACGCCAGAACAGAAATGGAAGTGCTAAAAGAACTGGCCAGTGATGAAGCCAGTTACCGGAGTTTAACCAGAAGCTGGTTTGAACACAGCCCCTTGCATCAGGCTTTAAAAAAAGTGGCAGACAAGAAAATAAAAATCATCCTGGCAACCGATCATGGTAGTGTAAGAGTTAAATCGCCTATTAAAGTAATTGGTGATAAAATGACTACTTCCAATCTTCGTTATAAACATGGAAGAAACCTGAATTATGATGATAAAGAAGTACTGGCTTTCAGAGAGCCTGCTAAAATAGGTCTGCCGGTCCCCACCCTGAATTCTTCTTTTATTTTTGCCAGGGAAGACAGTTATTTATGTTATCCGAATAACTACAACCATTATGTTAATTATTTCAGGAATAGTTTTCAGCACGGGGGGATCAGTCTGGAAGAAATGATTGTTCCACTGATTAAAATGGAGTCAAAAGCCTGATTATCCCTATTTCTACCCAGTTTGTGGATAAAACCCTGTGCAATTGCAGGGTACGAAGGTTAAATTTGTCCTTATGAAATACACGCAATCTACACTCAATAAATTAGAAGATATATTAGGTGAATCTGACTACGTGGTTCGTTACGAAAGAGGTACTTTCCAAAGCGGATGGTGTTTACTGGAGTCCAGAAGGGTAGTAGTACTCAATAAATTTTTAAATATAGAAGGGCGGATTAATACCTTAACAGAATTGATTCCCCAGCTGGATATACAGTTTGATAAATTAACCCTGGAGTCTCAGAAACTCTATGAAGAAGTGGTAAAGAAGGCAGTGATAACAACTGAGTAATTCAGAAAAATACCTGCAACTCAGCACAAATTTAGCTTAGTTTTATTCAGTGAAGTCAAGTGCATTAAAGATTCAGTTTTTAGGTACAGGTACCAGTACGGGTATTCCTATGATTGGATGCACTTGTGCCGTTTGCGGCTCTGATAATCCCAAAGACAAAAGGCTCAGAACCAGTATTATGGTTCAATCGGAACATACTACACTGGTGATTGATACCACGCCAGATTTCCGTTATCAGATGCTAAGAACAAATACCAGGCATCTGGATGCTGTACTTTTTACCCATCCACATAAAGATCATATGGCTGGTCTGGACGATATCCGTGCGTTTAATTTTTTCTCCGGATCTTCCATGAATATGTATGCCAACTCCTTAACGGAAGAAGCCATCAGACGCGATTTTTATTATGCTTTTTCCGATAATAAATATCCGGGAACGCCCGAAATTCAGCTGCATACCATTGGAGAAGCACCTTTCTTTATTAATGATATTAAAATAGAACCCATACAGGTAATGCACCACCGTATGCCGGTTTTGGGTTTTAGAATGGGTGATTTTACTTATATCACCGATGCCAATTTTATTGAAAAGTCCGAACTGGAAAAAATAAAAGGATCAAAAGTATTGGTGTTGAATGCATTGAGAAAGGAAAAACATTTGTCTCATTTTACTTTACAAGAAGCAATAGATATTGCTGCGATGCTAAAAATTCCTGAAGTATATTTTACCCATATTAGTCACCAGTTGGGTCTGCACGATGATATCAATCAGGAACTGCCCTCAGAAATGCAATTGGCTTTTGATGGGTTAGAAATCAGTTTGTAATTCCGCAAAACTGCGGAGATGAAAAAATGGATAAAAGCATATTTATGCTTTTCACAAAAAGAGCGGATTGGATTATTGGGACTGCTAATTCTTTTAGGAGGCTTTTTTGCCGCGCCTTATTTTTTTTCAGAAGCTCACAAGCCTTTGAGTTCGGAAGAATTGGAATGGACGAATG
>CALEST010000360.1 GCA_937907555.1 uncultured Sediminibacterium sp. | reverse complement strand
TCGTTTTTCAACCCACCTGGTGAATTACTGAATCTGTATTCAAATCAAAAATTAAAATTCGACTTCCGGTTCTGTGTATGTTTTAAATCTATCAGCTGCTCAGCTTTGGCACCCAATAAATAACCCAATTCTGTGTAGGGTCGGGTTGTTTGATAAAACCTTGTATTTTCTAAGGTGAACTTATAAATATCAAATGCATGAAAACCAGCATCAAAGCCCGTTTTCATCAATGGGTTGAACAACATAGACCTGGCAGCCGTTCCAAAATTACCCAAATGATAATGGGTATATGGCATAGGAAACCGGGTAGTAAAATCATTGATGGAAGAATCCATCGCACGATTTCTTGTTGAATCAAAAGACTTATAAAATATGGTAATTGAGTCTGCGTACAGGTCTCTTTTCTGCAAAGAATCTGCTTTCGATTTTCGGGTACCCATTTGCTGCATCATATTGCCTCCAGCAGGAAAAGACCCCATTCCCGGTCTGAATCCCTGCGCCCATCCCCATTCTGCATCCGTAAGAACGAATAACAGCATAAGTAATCCAAGAATGGTTCTGCGCTTCATCATGCAAACTCTGTAATAACTTATAAACTACGGATCAATTCCTTGAACAATAAAGTAAGTTTCGGCTCTGCTGCTGTTGCTGCTTCCAACACTTCCTCATGCGTAATTACGTTCTCTTCCTCTCTGATTCCTAAATCGGTGATCACACTGGTAGCAAACACTTTCATGCCACAGTGCACGGCAACTATATTTTCCTGAACGGTGCTCATTCCCACAGCATCTCCACCCAAAGCATGTATCATTTTATACTCTGCTCTTGTTTCAAACGTGGGTCCGGTTACGCCTGTATAAACCCCTTTTTTCAATTCAATCTGGTTCTGAGCAGCTATCTGCATAGCTTTTGCAATTAATTCCTTACTGTAAGGCTCACTCATATCGGGGAATCGGGTACCCAGTTCCTCCTCATTTTTACCCAATAAAGGATTTACCACAAAAAGGCTGATATGATCGGTAATCACCATTAAATCACCTACATTAAAAGCAGGATTTACTCCCCCGGCTGCGTTTGAAAGAAACAGGGTCTTTACCCCCAATAAATGCATAACCCTTACAGGAAATGTAACCTGGTGAGGCGTATATCCTTCATAAAAATGAAACCTGCCACTCATCACCCACACTTTCTTGCCACTCAATTCTCCAAACAATAAACTACCGCCATGCCCTTCTACCGTGCTTACCGGGAAGTGAGGTATTTCTGAATATGGTATAGAAATCTCCACTTTAATTTCCTTGGACAGATTACCTAAACCGCTACCTAAAACAATTCCAATACTGGCTTCTTGATTGGCTTTTGAACCGATAAAAGCAACTGCTTCTTTCAGTTGATTCATTAAAACAGACATAATAAGAAATTAGGCGACAAATATACGCTGATAAAAAATAAGGCCATCAACGGAAAGTTGATGGCCTCTGATAAGGTATGTAATTTAAGACTAGCTTAAACGTTTTACATTTACTGCATTCAAACCTTTTCTTCCTTCCTGCACATCAAAGATAACTTTATCGTTAGCTTCAATCTGGTCGATTAAACCATTTGCATGTACAAAAGTTTCTTTGTTGGAATCATCATGCTTAATAAAACCAAAACCTTTTTCTTCGTTAAAGAACTTTACAGTTCCTTGAATTTGTGTGTCCATTGTAAAAATTGTAAATAAATAATACCGCAAAGGTACACTTAAATACCTGCCCTGCCTAAACTTAATTGTTAAAGTCTCAAATTAGGCTGAATACTGCTGATTTGCCTTAATCCCACTAATTCATCGTGTCTTCCGCCAAAGGGTCGATAATACACCAGAATAGTGTAGTTATTCTCTGTTTCCCAATAATTCCCCTCTGTTAAATCATAGGATGCTACTGGATGCTGGTTGCTGCCCTCTTTAACAACATACTGATAACTGTAAAACCCCTGTTTTAAAATTAATCGTTTGTAATAGACCATTTTGCGCTCATCAAATTCCATCAGCGAACTATCGCTTAACTGATTTCCGGTAAAATCCCCCATTAAATATACGGGTTGCTTAAGTGGCTGACGATTATCGGTTGCCAGCGTAAATTCCACTTCTGCATAATCAGACTGCCACCATGGATTGATGGATTCTGTAGTAGAAATTTCAAAAAAACCATTCAAATCTCTGTACCATAAATACCGGACTCCGGTTCTGATGGCGTCCGTTTTAGCATAAACAGTAACCGGAATATTGGTTCTGCTGATTCTTTCTATACGATCACTTTCGAATCTTAAGCTTCTTAAATCAATCCAGCGATACTCTTTACCTGCCGGAAATAAACAATCCTGTTCTGCATTGTATTCGAGTATATTCCCCCGAATAAAGGAAGGAACCAATTTCTGCGAGGCATTGTCCCATCTCCCATTTTGTAAAATGGTGGTTTGGACCTGCTGGGGTTGAATTGCCTGAAGGGTAGACGTATTTACTGACAATTGAATCTTCTGATGCGTTCTGTGCTGCGCTGCACTGAACGGCTGTTGCATCTGTGCAGCTATTCCTACTTTATTGTCAACTACATAAAAACGTTTGGTAAACAGTAATTTCGAAGTGTCTGCATCCTGAAATACTTTTAATATATAATTGCCGCTTCTGGTTGGAATGCAGGACCGTTCAGGCAAATTCAACTGATAGTGCACATACTGAACCTGTGCAACAGATGAAATGCGGTACTGACCGATTCTGTTCTGCTGAAATCCGCGTATATAATCGAATGGACTCCATTGTGCTTCTGTCCAGTCTGCATTGCACAATTGAAAAGTATAAAAGTAGTTTTTGGGATAATTTCCCAGGTCGTCAAAATGAAGTTCAAGCTGATCAGAAGAATTCAATTGAATTATGGGAAGCCCCAATTGATTGTTGACCGGAAATAATTTGGGTGTTTTTATACTGGGATTGTAAATATGATCGGGCTTAACCTGAGCCAATAAAGTATCATTAAAAAAAATCAACAGCAGAATGTATAACAGCTTCATCATAGATTAAACTTACTGAAACAAATGTATTATTAGTAGCTTTGAATACTTCAAAAATTGTACCGTTTGAATTTTTCAGCATATATCGCTCAGAAATTAGCTGCCAATCAAAAGCAAACCTTTTCGCGTTTCATCATCCGGTTGTCGGTAGGCGCCACCGCTGTAGGGGTAGCAGCCATGATCATCACCATTTGTTTTGTAAACGGATTTCAACAGACGGTAGCACAAAAAGTATTTAATTTTTGGGGACATATAAGGGTACAGCATTTTGAACCGGATAAATCCCTGATGGCCGAAGAATTACCCATCAGCCGCAACAAGCAAATTGAAGGATTGATTAGCCAACAGGCAGGTGTGCTTAAGCACCAGGCTTTTGCTACCAAATCTGCAGTACTATCTCATAACAAAAATATTGAAGGAGTTTTGCTAAAAGGGGTTGAATCAACCTATGACAGCAGTTTAATCAAACCATTTATTACAGAAGGGAAATGGCTGGGATTTGGCGACAGCCTGTATAGCAGGGAGATTGTTGTTTCAGAACAAATTGCCGGATTACTGAATATTCGGCTGAATGATACAGTTACCCTTTATTTTGTTGGCAATGAATCTACCCAAACCACTTATCGTAAGTTGAAAGTTACAGGACTTTATAAAACAGGTATTGAAGAATACGATAAGTTGTTCATGTTAACAGATCTGCGTTTAATTGCCAGACTCAATCAATGGGAACCTGATCAGATAGGGGGTTATGAAATATTTGTAAAGCAAGGATTTGTTCCCGATTCTGTAAACCAGGTTTTACTAAATGATTTGCCTACAGAATGGATGAGCAGGACTGTAGCATCTATTTATCCCAATATTTTTGACTGGCTGCAGATTCAGAATATGAACAGGGATGTGATTTTTATTATCATGGCCATTGTTGCCATCATCAACCTGGTTACCTGCCTGCTTATTTTAATTTTGGAGCGAACCCCTATGATAGGTATACTGAAAGCATTGGGGGCCAGAGACAGTCAGGTCATACAGATCTTTCTGCATCAAGCAGGTAGCATTGCATTTAAAGGAGTCGTTTGGGGTTTTATTGTGGGCGTAGGACTGGTGCTACTGCAACAAACTACAGGATTTATTCAATTAGACGAATCTGCTTACTATGTAAAAAAAGCTCCCGTATTAATCATCTGGTGGCAGATTGCATTGGTATGTATTGCAACCTGGTTATTGTCTTTTATTATTTTACTGCTTCCTGCATTGCTGGTAAAAAAAATAAAACCAATTCAGGCCATTCAGTTCAGATAAAAATCAGCGGGGTTGTAAAAGATGAGAAAGTAAAATGCCACCTGCCACTGCAGCGTTCAGCGATTCTGCTCCCCCCATTCTGGGTATACTAACAGGTAGACTAATCAATGGCAGTAAATTGTCACTGATGCCATTGGATTCATTGCCAATCAAGAGCACCCCTTCCTGTAGTGAGGTTTGCTGATAAATTGAATTTCCATTCAACAAAGCCCCCAACACAGGTAGTTCTGTAGCAGATAAATAATTCAATAAAGAAGTATAGCTAACGGCAACCCTGGCAAAGCTCCCCATGGTACTTTGAATTACTTTGGGATTGAAAAATTCTACTGAGTCTTCCGAAGCAACAATCTGCTGGATACCGAACCAGTCGGCAATCCTGATTAAAGTGCCCATATTACCTGGGTCTTTGATTCCATCCAATGCCAGTATCCATTGGCCTTTTACCGGCGGTTTTACATCCATCACAGGCTGTGTTGCTATGGCAAGCACTTTGTTCGGAGTTTGTAGCCCGCTAACTTGCTTTAAAGCAGATTCGCTGATTCTGACAAGGGGTGCTTTGTGCATTTTCGGATGTTCCCAATTATCCAATGCATAAATTTTATGGACCTGTATGGAACTGTTCAAAAGCTCATCTACCCCTTTCACCCCTTCAACAATAAACAAGTTTAAAGCGTCCCTTTGTTTTTTATGGAACAAACTTTGAATATATTTGGCTTCATTCTTGCTTAACATTGTCTATGCATTTTAAGGTAAATACCCGATTCTACGGCGCAATTGGATTCATTTTCACTTTATTATTCCTGGTATCCTGTGCTGAACAAAAAAGAACCTGGGTTAGAAATTATCCTAAAAACCAGCCTTTTGTTTATAACAATCAGATTAACCTGAATGGCAATTTTACCAAAGATGAGATAAAACGCTTATTAACCAATTTGCAAAATTACTGGGACGACAGTTTAAAAGTACCCAAGCAACAACAATTTGGATTGTTTTATAAAATTAAGAATCCGGCTGTTTTCGACAGCAGTAATATTCTCCGTTCGGCCCTTTTCATGAATTCTTACCTGAATGCTCAGGGATATTACTATGCTGAACTAACCAATTCCTACACCATCGATACGGTGAAAGATCAAATGAGAACCAGTGTGT
>CALEST010000359.1 GCA_937907555.1 uncultured Sediminibacterium sp. | reverse complement strand
TTCCAATGCACTTAACTTTTCAATTATCACATCTTCACAACAAGGCGGAGTATACACTATTTCTCCGTTTATAGCATTGTTTAAAGCAGTCCCGGGTATAGTTCTAATTCCAGCATTATTTTGCTTGATGGTTTGAACTATTTCTACCATGGTATTGGTAAGTAAAAGATTTTTTTGATCACGCATTCTTTTCAATCCCACATACAAAGCCTCTTTGTAACTTAATACCTCTTTTGCCCCTGGATTTGCCGTACCATCTTCTGCTGCAGCTTTATACAATTCGTCTTGTGTTGTAACAATATTTTCAATTGCAGAACTTTCTTTACTCTCTTGTAGTATAATTGTATTGATAAGTATTTGGGAATCTGGCAAAGACGCACAAAGGCCATTCAGCTCTCCCAAATAACGAGCAGCTTTAGCTAGTTGTCTTAATATTTCGGGCGATTCAACAAAACCCATTGGAGGCAAATTGGGCAACTCGTTGAAAGACATTTTTCGGTTAAAAGCCATAATGATGAATTTTGGCGATAATTTCAATATCAACTCAGGTTGATGGCAGTCTATTCGACATCAAAATTCTTTCATGTCGAAATTATGAATATTTTTCGACAAAAATCTAATTTAATGTTGATTTTTTATTCTTTTTTCAACATAATGGTTGATTGGGTGAGGAAAACGGTTCAAGGATATATTTGTAGCTTATTTCCGACAAATATGTTAATTTTGTAGATATTAACCAACATGAAATCTAAAAAAACAATATTATTCCCCAAACACCAGCGGATTCTGGCAGAACTAGGAGAGAATATTAAACTGGCACGCAAAAGGAGAAAGTTAACCACTATTCAAACAGCAGAAAGAGCCAATATTGATAGATCCACACTTTACGAAATTGAAAAAGGGAATCCTAGTGTTTCAATGGGTGCGTATTTTAATACTTTAAGGGTTTTGGGTTTACATGAAGATTTTTTACAAATAGCGGCTGATGATACTTATGGCAGGAAATTGCAGGACCTGAATTTGCTGACAAAAAATAAATAATGGCAGATAAAAAGAACATTTTAGTATATGCACATTGGCTGGGTTTAAACGAACCTAAAGCAATAGGCATGCTAACTGTTCAAATGGCAAGAGGCAAAACTGCTTTTAGTTTTACCTATGATGATGCCTGGTTAAACCAAAAAGAACAATTTTTATTAGACCCGGATATTAATTGGTTCACAGGAACGCAACACCCAACCAATAAAGAAAATTTTGGTGTATTTCTAGATTCAATGCCAGACACATGGGGGAGAACATTGATGAAAAAAAGAGCTGCTCAACTTGCCTTAGAAAGTGGTATTGAAAACAGACAATTAACAGATATAGATTTTTTATTGGGAGTGAATGACGAAAGCAGAATGGGTGGATTGCGTTTCAAAACGGATCAGAGTGGACCATTTATAGACAATAATCCAAAAAAATCAACGCCTCACTGGGCAAAGATTAAAGAACTTCAAAACGCAGCAAAAGCCATTGAATTAAACAATGACGACTCCCTTATAAATAATTGGCTTGAAATTTTAATAGCTCCTGGTTCTTCACTTGGTGGAGCTAGACCTAAAGCTAATATCCTCGATAATCAACACCATCCATGGATTGCAAAATTTCCTTCAAAAACGGATGATGTAGATAAAGCTTCATGGGAATATCTGGCTTATTTACTGGCAAGAGATGCAGGCATACAAATGTCTGAGAGTAAAATTGAAAAAATTGCAGGAAAGCATCATACATTTTTTACTAAAAGATTTGACAGAGAGAATGGAGAAAGAATTCATTTTGCTTCTGCCATGACAATGACAGGTAACAATGAAAACCTGATACGAGATAATATGGGAAGCTATTTGGAAATAGCAGAATTTATACAATTTCACGGAGCTAATATTTCTGCAGATTTAGAGCAACTATGGAGAAGAATCGTATTTAATATTACCATATCCAATACAGATGACCATTTTAGAAATCATGGTTTTCTAATTAAAAATAACGGATGGCACCTGTCACCAGCTTATGACATTAATCCATCGGTGTATAAAAATGGGCTTGCACTAAATATTGACATGAACAATAATTCATTGGATTTGGAACTTGCAAAAAGCGTGGGGGCTTTTTTTCAGCTTAGTTCCAAAAAAATGGATTCCATTATTGATGATGTTAAATTATCTGTTCAGAACTGGAAAAAAATTGCGAATCAAATTGGAATTTCAAGGACAGAACAAAATCAAATGGCCGGTGCGTTTATGTTCTAAAGCAAAATCAATGTTTGTCCAATAGCATCTCTTAGTTTAGGTGCAACCTTGGTTTCAGCAGCAAAGTTCTTCCAAGATGCAACCGTTTCTTTAATTTGATTCAATATGGCAGTTGCTTTTTTGATATTCATATTTTTAGCAACTGCCAGCAAATCATCTCTGGTAATATTGGATCGCTTTCCATTGATACTTAGTGCATGCTGACTTACCCAGTTACTTTCTGGTCTGTAGGCATGACAGATATCAAATGCAGGGGCCAATGACCATAACCCTTCCTGATCCATGATAAAAGAGAAATTCTTTGTATGGTCATCACAATTGCGAGCCATTACATTAAAAGACATTCTTCTAAACAATTGCTCGGCAGCCGGATAAGGCAAACCTAAACTCCGCATAGTTTGAAACAATTGTTCATAACTAAAATCATTAACGAGGTTAAAGTCAAAATGATTGAGTGCACAAAAACTTTGTACATGAAGCTTTTGTTTGTTTCCTACTCTATCAAAACGCCGGGTCATAAAATGTGCTCTTCCATTTTCTTCGTAGAGTCTGCATTCCATCATTTCAATACCTGCCACTTTAGCCATTAAATGGTAAGCCATTTCTACCCTGCCATATCCTTTTGTTATGCCGATTTCTGAATCGCTTACCCCGTCAAACTTCATCAACCAATGGGTAAAACCTCTGGGCGCTTCTACTTGCCCTGCTTTTACTTCACCCGTTTTTTCATTATAGGCAATTACTGCTTTTGCTCTTGCACCACCTGCAGAAGTACCTATTTTTAAGATATCCGTTAATGCCTTTGTTTCTTCACTGGACAGGTTTGTATTGAATTGCTTTTTATTGGATAGAATGGCTTGTGCAGTCTCAATCAATTGACTCACTTCAATTTTGGTTGCTTTATTAAAGCCATCTTGTATAACGGGTTCAAACTCCAGTGCGCCCATTCCTCTTTTACCAATAAAGCACAACAATTCCACAGGATTCATACTATCCATGGAACGCCCTTGTTTTACAAGCCATTCATTAATTAGCCTGTTTCCGTATTTATCGGGCAATACATCAGCCAAAAGACCAGGCAAGCCTTTAAATGTGTTGCTTCGGACTAATTCAGGAAAGGAAAATATGGTTCTATTGGCTTCGCGTATGGGCATTTTTAGTGGAGACAAATCCCATTGACGCGTCAGGAATCCGGGTTCGAATTCAAAAAAAGCAATGCCCTTAGCGGCATCCCATGCAATTGCACCCACCAGTTGATCCCAGATTTTAATAAATGCATTGCTTACCATTACCAATTAGATTTAGGTGTTGGTTTTATTTTAGCTATATGCGCAGAAACTCTCTTCTTTTTAGAAAGGGCATTTTTTGCCAAAAGCAATGGGCTTATAATGGTGGGTTGTTGGAATCGCTCAAATAAATCCAGTTTACCCAATGCCCTGAGTACCTGAATAAAACTGATTAAAGTGGCGCTATTCCCATTTTCTAACTGAACAATGGTAGAACGATTCACACCCGCTGCTGTTGCCAGTTCTTGCTGGGTTTTATTTTGGGACAAACGGGTCTCTTTGATAAAGGCTCCTAATTGATTCAGGATAGCATTATCAGTCAATTCAAGCCATTTTATGTTGGTTTTTTCCATCATTAATATCAAATATAGGCATTAATGATGGAATTTTACAACATTTTCAATTGATTCAGCAATTCCGACACTTTATCCCTCAAAACAATTAAATCACAATATTTAACAGTAAACTCAGGATTATAACGACTGTCAATATAGGATCGTTGAAACAATTTGAATACTCTTTTATCTTCTTCTGATTTCAAAGGAAAAATACATGAAACAGCATGATTGGTCCAGCTTGCATATCGTATTAAGCGTTCAACATTATGTATAGGGATGTAATACCCCAACCCCATTTTAATTAAAGTACTCAATGCCTGTTCAGCTGCTTGGTGCAGCATAAATAGACTTAATTGGTATTGCTTTCTAATTAAATAAAGCTCTGCCCCAGAAAAGAATTCATTGCTTTTTTCTAAGCCCTCACGATAAGTACGTTGAAGTAAATTAGCTTTGGTGTCTGGACTAATAGGAACCTGAAAGGAATTTGAGTATTGTTGACTGCAATAAACAGGAGTACTTGAGCTTACAACTTTTACAGCAAAAGTGTGGCCTATAGAACACCAATGGATAAAAGTACTGGCTTCTAAAAGTATACAAGTTGTTGGCAAAATGTTACTGGCTTTTCGTTCAATCATCTCATGCATTTCCAATATTGAATATTTCTCTGGTTTTGGAATGAGTACCAATAAGAACAATTGCGAAATAAATGTTCCCTCATTGGAAAGAGCAGAAAAAATACTTTCGGTTTTATATTGATTGTATTTTGTACCCAATAAAAAGATAGCATCTGGCTGAAACTCATCTTGAATGGATTGAATACAATTTAATTTTTGATCTACCACTTTCGTTGCTTCAGTATAAATGAATGTATTTATCATAACTAAATCATTAAATAAGCGTTCTCTATTAATTGATTTACTATTTCATAGAAATGCAAGACTGCCAGGTCTACACTTGCTTCAAATAAACTATGATTTGAAAGTGCATAGCATAAGATATAGTTCAAATTAGTCTCCCACTGCTTTATAGAATATGTTTGAATGAGATTCTTAATAACTATATTATTAGACTTCTTCTTGTTACGCTTTACCCACTTATGAAGGGCATGCACCAATTTAGACAAATGCTCAAAAAAGTATATCAAATCATATGGAGCTCCATTATTCCAAATTTTACTGGTTTCTGCTGCTTTAAAACTGCTGGAGACATATAATTTTGCAGACTGCAGTGAATAGGCATCAAAAAAAGATTTAACTAGCTCCATAAAATAATGTAGCTACTAAATTGTAATCAAGAAATTAGGTATCCTAATTTTAAAACAGGTATTTTACCTGAAAAGCAAGGTATTTTACCTGAATTTCTTTGTTATATTTGAAAAAAGGAATTCCATGGAAAAAACAATACATCAAGGACGTAACGTTAAGCGTTATAGAGAACTTCTTGGGATAAAACAAGAAACACTCGCAGCTGAAATGGGAGAAGACTGGAACCAAAGAAAAATTTCTTTAATTGAACAAAAAGAAGTGATTGAAGACAATATACTAATTAAAGTAGCCAATGTTTTAAAAGTTCCTGTTGATGCCATAAAAAACTTTGACGAAGACACTGCCATTAACATATTGTCTAACACATTCACAAGTCACGACCATTCCACATTGAATGTAATCAATCACAATTGTACATTCAATCCATTTGATAAAGTGGTTGAACTTTATGAAGCGCTGCTTAAAAGTGAAAGAGAAAAAATAAACCTACTAGAAAAGTTTATTGACGGAAATAAATAGTACAACCAAGTCTTTTCACATTTAATCTTCAAATCTTTTTTGCGAAGCTACAAAGCCTGTTGGCCTAACAATTGTAATAAAGTAATCACCAGAACCTAAACCCTTTATAGCTTCCACTTTTAAGCTATGCCGCTGCCCCGGTTTCAGCGTTGGAATTAAATAAGGTTTTGTTTGCAGGTAATTATCTTGTTGTGAAGAAATATATAACTGGTATCCACTCACTGTATGCTGAGGCAAACCCATACTACCATACAGCGTAATATTGAGTTTTCCTTTTTCCCCATTGGCCACATGCTGAATTTCAATGGGTGTTGATTGCTCCCTTAATACTTTCATAGACGGCTTGGGATTTCCATACATATCATACACCCCATGAATTCTTCTTCTGAACTTTCCAATATCGGTAGTACCGGGATAGTGCGTTCGGTAATCCGTTAAATCAAAATAGATAGCGCCTTCTACATAGGGCTTGCTTTCATAGATTGCCATATGATAAATAAGGTCTTCTACTCTTCGCTCATCACCTCCTTTAAAATTAGGCTCACACAAACCAAATTCTGAAATGAAAAAAGGCTTGTCAGGGTAACTCATATGCACACTGTCCAGATACAAATGAATCTTTCCAGTAGGTATACTCCACCAACTTCCCCCGTATTCATTCATCATTAAATAATCTCCTTCCGCAGCTGCATCGGGAACAAAATTGGGATTCGTGATATAACCATGTGTTAGCGTATTACTCACGTAGGCAGTATTCCTGCCGGGATCCAGCTCTCTTGACTTTTTCATTAATGCACTAATAAAGGGTTTCATGTCTGCATCTCTGGCGCGTAATTCATTTCCTGCACCCCAGGAAAAGATACTGGGATGATTATAAAGATTATCAATCATGCTTCCCAATTGCTGCATGGCAATCTGCTGAACGGTTTCGCTGGCTGGGGTTTCAGGCCCCCACAAAGGAACTTCCTGTTGCACCAATATGCCATTTCGGTCACAGAAATCATAAAACAAATCGTCCTGCTGAAAATGCTGTCTGGTGAAAATGGCATTCACGTTTTTCATCAGTTTACAATTAGCCAAAATCACAGAATCTGTTTCGGCAAAACCGTAATCCGGATTAGACCCTGCTGTCCATTCAACACCCATTAGCTTTACTCTTTCTCCATTCAAATGGGTTTGTCCATTAATGAATTCCAGGTTTCTAAAACCCGTATGGGTTCCAATAATATCAATCATTTCTGTATCAGTAGTAATAAAAACACCTACGAAATACAAGTGCGGAAAATCAAAATGCCAGGGTTTTACCTTCGGGATTTGTACCGTAGCATACGCATTCACTCCGTCCCACTCTGGCTTTACTAAAGCAGTCACCATCTGTTTCTTCGCAAGTTCATGAATTGTTAAATTAGGCTGCTGATTCATTTGCTTGTATTGTTCCCAATCAGGAGCAATTTGAATATTCAGCTTCAATTTGTCTTTGAGCCCTACATATTTTTTTTCGAGTATTGCCGCATTAAATGGCAGTTTTATTTTTAGGGTTGCCGATGAATCTTTATGTAATGTAGGCCTTACCCATATTTGTTGTGGCGCTATGGGGTGCGTTACAATCATTTTCACTTTTCGGATCATACCCCCATCATTCGGCCAGTCAAAAGAACTACCAAAGGGAACTTTGTTTTTACCATAGTCATTGTTCACGGCAACTGTTAGCTGATTGCTTTTTCCCGGCTGAACGGCTTTACTAATATCAACTTTGAATTTATTGAACCCATCTCCAATATGATCTGCAACCTTTATTCCATTTATATATATATGAGCTGTGTGGTTAACGGCACCAAATTCAATTACCACTTGTTTGTTTTTATAAGTGGCTGGAATTTCCAGATTACGCTGGTACCAGGCCCATCCATAATGCGTTTGATTACTGTCTTCAATATTCCAGGTATGGGGAATCGAAACCGTTCTGCTATTGGTTAGTGGCGCTGTAAACCAGGCAGCTTTCAAACCCTCTGATTGCTTGTCTGTTTTAAATTTCCAATTACTGTTCAGCCAAACAGTATCTCGCTGGGCCAATAAGTATTTCGGTTGCATTAAAAAGGAAATAGATAGCCATACAACACTGATCAAAAAGCATTTTTGATTACCCATAGATGTTGACAATTTTAACATTTTGACGTCGCTGCTACGCTTTGCTATTTTGTTCATGCGGATACTTTTATTGAGGCTTTTGATGGGAACAATGCTTTGCTTATTCAACCGGTACAAATGTGAACATATACTTAGCAGGGTTCTGCCAGTCTTTGCCCTTTAATTCTTTTATAGGAATTTTGATACGCACTTTATTTTGTCCTTTTTGCAAAAGAATCATAGTTGGCGCTCTGTATTCGTATCCTTCATCTGATAAAGGAATTTCTGCATCGCCTTTTTGACTTCCACGCTTCCATACAGGCGGTGCAATCATTTGCTGATTTACCCAAACAGTTGGGTTATTAAAACTCCACTCTCCATTCGGATGCGAATCCGTTGCGGGTGAACGAGACAAATTGTTGAATCCGATCCAAAAGGGTTTCACCGCGGTTTCTTTACTCCAGATTTCGGTTTCGGCATAAACAGTTGTGTTGGGTGTAAGGGTATCAATAGCCCCTTTAATCAAAGGCGCCCACCAATGGCGCAATACCACGGTTCCTCCAGTTACTGTTTTGTAATAAGAGCCAGCAATGGTTTGTTCGCTCAAATAATTTTGATTTTCATTCACCGCTTTTGCAAATGGTCCGTAAATTTTCCATTGCAGATGGCTTTGGCTTTGATAAGGAAAAGCAATTGTAGTAGTTGAAGTACTTGCTGCACTATTAAACTGCTGCCGATGATTAAGCAACCGTACTTCAAATTCCGCAAACGCTTTATTGTCCCCATCACTGATATTGGCAATCCACCCTGGCTTTCCGCCTCCCTTCCAGCTTCTTTCTGCAAAAGCCATCATAGCAGGATAAACCGGGTTCATTCGCAAAACATCTTCCTGTTTTTCAACGGATCTGTCGTGCCAGGTACAGATAATGGCACCCAAAGCATTTTGGTCACCCTGATCTTTGTTGGCCAATTGTCTATTAAAAATAGTGGTTACGGCTTCCAGGGGATCCATATGATTCAAATACAAATGCCTGGAATCAATGTACTGAATTTGTTTATCGCTGGTAATTTTACCAAGGTCATCCATCCACAATTGGCGGATAGTATTGTCTAGAAAATTTCCACCCGGTTGCCAGCCAATTACTTTTTTGCCAAAGCTTTGAATATATTTAGTTACTTCCGGAATAAAATTCGGGTTGGTGATTTTAACTTCGTCTGCACCAATATGAATATAGGGAACGTCAAAAGTAGTACAGAACTCTTCCAGTATAT
>CALEST010000358.1 GCA_937907555.1 uncultured Sediminibacterium sp. | reverse complement strand
AGAACGCAAAACGAGGACGGCAAAGCTCTGCTATGGTAAACATTGGCAATGGTAACTTCAGACATGCCACCCTTTTCGTCTGTTAAAATCAATTTTTTGCCCTTCATACTGGCTTTCAGAATACCTCCAGCAACTGTTTTCAGTTCAGCAACACCCTTTCCCTGCTTGATTAAGGCAGCAATTGCAGCTGCATCTAATTTACCAGCCACCACATGATAGGTAAGGATTTTTGTTAGCGTAGCCTTATTTTCTGGCTTTACCAGGGATTCAACAGTTCCCGCAGGTAATTTTCCAAATGCTGTATTGGTGGGAGCAAAAACGGTGAAAGGTCCGGCACTCTGAAGTGTCTCTACCAGGCCGGCTGCTTTAACCGCTGCTACCAGTGTAGTATGATCTGCAGAGTTCACTGCATTCGCAACAATGTTTTTAGAAGGATACATAGGAGCACCACCTACTTCAACAGTTTTCTCACTCATCTGAGCAGAGAGGGCATTCACAAAAAAAGCAGAAGCCATTACAAATAGAATCTTTTTCATACTGTAGTTTTTAATTTTTAAAAATGATACAGTATCTACGAAAGTGGATTCAATCCGGATTGTTAAGGAAAATAAAAAAGATTGGGATAGTCTGAAATAATTCCATTCACTCCCAATTCCCTTAACCTTTTCATTTCAGCCAGATTATTCACCGTCCAGGGAATCAGTTGCATATTATGCTTTTTACACTCCGCAACCATTGATGCATTTACCAGGGAGTAATGCGGACTATAAGCATATGGTGTAAATCCTAAAGCCGATAACTGTTGCTGTAAGTTTCTTTTATCATCCCCTTCAATTAATAAAACCGTAGGAATAGCAGGATATTGTTGATGCAAATACTGAAGTGTTCTAATGTCAAAAGACTGAATCGTTACCCGATCTGTTATCTTTTTATTTTGAATAACTGCCACCAATAAATCAACAAAGGTTTTAGGATCGGGATGAAAAACACCATCGGTGGAAGCCTGCGATTTGGTTTCAATATTATAAAAAGGAAGCGGTTTTTTCTTTTGAATGGCATAAGCATCTGCAGAATCAATCACTTGTAAAAGTAGTGGTTTCTGAATGGCCATTTTCTGTTGTTGAGGAAATCTTGTATTACCCCTGAGTCCTACATCGTAACGCTGGGTAGCAGCATAACTCATTTGAAAAATATTCAATTTCTTTTCATCCTGAATAGTAACAGCAGTACCGTCCGGATTAGTGGCAATTTCATGATTAAAAAAAGGTTCATGACTCAATATGACCTGCTTGTCTCTGGTAATGACCACATCCATTTCAAGCGTCCTAGCGCCCAAATCAATAGCTTTATACATGGCAGGAATTGTATTTTCAGGAACCAGGCCCCTTGCGCCTCTATGCCCCTGCCAATCAAATGCAATTTGACGATTCATTTTATTTTGTTTGATAGAAGTACAGGAAAAAACAACCAAGCCTGTTAAAAAGAT
>CALEST010000357.1 GCA_937907555.1 uncultured Sediminibacterium sp. | reverse complement strand
ATTATCGGCGTTGACGGTCTTCCATCAGATTCTTTAGGGATGGGCATGGTGGCCAATAAAATACTTGCTGCAACTATACTGTACCCAACAGGAGGCCAGGAATCTATTATAACTGCACTCAAAATCCTGGAGCATAAACCATACAACAAAGAAAATCTGCTGGCAACCAGCATTATCGACTCTACCAACGTAAGGATAATGAAACTACAATACGATAAAGTGCTTGCACAGCAACAGGATATTGATAAAAGACAAAAAAGAATTGAGCAACAAATTACCATTACTGAAAATCAAACCAATATCATTGTTTCCATTTCTATTACGCTGGCATTGGCATTGATAATGGGTACGGTGCTGTTCTACTATCTAAAAGAAAATAAAAAAATCAATGCCAGGCTTGCTAAACAAAATGAAGAAATTTTGAGCCAGCGGAATCAACTGATTGACTTAGGGAAGAAGGCTAAAGAAGCTACAGATGCCAAATTTAATTTCTTTACCAATATTTCCCACGAGCTTAGAACGCCGCTTACGCTTATACTTGGTCCGCTGGAAGATGTGCTTTCCAACGGTAAACTTCATTTTTCTGCAAAAGCACAATTAGAAATGGTAAAGAAAAATACCATTCGGCTGCTGCGGCTGGTGAACCAGTTAATGGACTTCAGGAAAATAGAAGAAATAAAAATGAAGATGAAGGCAAGTGAAAATGATATCACATCATTTGTGACAGAAATAAGCAATGCGTTTACAGAGGTTGCCAGTAAAAAGAAAATTTCGTACCGTGTAGATTCAAAAGAGAGCAATCTGAAAGTATGGTTTGATGTAAATATGCTGGATAAAGTGCTGTTCAACATCTTGTCTAATGCATTCAAGTATACAAATAACAATGGCTCCATTAATGTATATATTGGCAGAGATGAAAAAAACTCAAACGCTGTTATAAAAATAGAAGACAGCGGCATAGGTATGACATCAGAAACACTTGAACATGCTTTTGATCTTTTTTACCAGGGCAATGAAGGTGCTTATAAAGGAACAGGTCTTGGGCTTGCACTATCTAAGGAACTAATAACACTCCATCATGGGGATATAAAAATAAAAAGCGAAAAAGGCAAGGGTGCCATTTTTGAAATAACCCTTCCTTTAGGAAAAGAACATCTTGAAGAAAGTGAAATAGCTAAAGAAGCAAGATTGTATGAATCAAATCATGAAGATGAAAAAATTTATACTAATGAAGCAGAACCATTGAGCCCTTTTATCCAGGAAGAAATAACTACCACAGCTCCGGAGCAATCCGTGCTTTTAATTGAAGACAACTCAGAAATAAGGTTATTTATAAAAAATCAGCTCTATAAAAAATATGAAATAATAGAAGCAGAAAATGGCAACGCAGGTTTAAATCTTGCCTATGAAATTGTTCCGGATATTATTATTTCAGATATCATGTTGCCTGGAAAAGATGGAATGGCGATTACTGAAACACTAAAGAATGACATCAGAACATCGCACATACCCATTATAATATTAACAGCAAAAGGCAGTATGGAGCAACAAATTGAAGGGCTGAAATTAAATGCGGATGCGTACATTATAAAACCTTTCAATATGGAGTACCTGGAAGAAAACATCAGGAGCCTGCTGAAAAACAGGGAAAAGCTGAAAGGACACTATAGCAGCGAACTGCCTAATGAGAGCAACAGAAATTCTGCTTCTAAAAAAATTGACCGGAAGTTTGTGAATGAATTTTCATCGATCGTCGAAAATAATATCGCCAATGAAGATTTTAGTGTAAATGACATTTGCAAGGAACTGGGTATATCAAGAGTGCAATTGTACAGGAAAGTAAAAGCTGTATTGGGCTATAATGTTAATGATTACATTACCGATGTTAGGATGCAGAAAGCAAAATACTTATTGCTCAATGAGGAGTCTTCAATTGCAGAAGTTTCTTACAAAGTCGGATTTTCTTCTCAAGCTTACTTTGCCACTGTATTTAAATCCAGGTTTGGAATCACCCCCAAAGCACTTAAGGAAAAATAAAAACATCAGCATTTGCTGTTGAAAACATTTTGTTTAAAAAAATAAAAAAAAAAAATTGGCTCTCTTTCGGGAGCCAATCTGTCAGTGCCCAGAACTGGATTCGAACCAGCACATCCTTGCGAACGCTGCGACCTGAACACAGTGCGTCTACCAATTTCGCCACCTGGGCATCAAACTTACAGGTGTACCTGTTCGTTTTTCAGGATTGCAAATGTATAGCCTATTTTCTTTTTAAAAAACTAAATCGGGCTTTTTTTCAGCCTCCATTCCCTGAAATTCGTTAAACCGATACGTTGAAATCTCTCAAAGCGTCATTCAGACTGGTTTTCAAATCGGTAGTCGGTTTCCTTTTACCAATGATCAGGGCACAACCCACATGGTACTCTCCGGCGGGGAATTTCTTGGGATAGGTACCAGGGATCACCACACTTCTTTCGGGTACATATCCTTTCATCT
>CALEST010000356.1 GCA_937907555.1 uncultured Sediminibacterium sp. | reverse complement strand
AGGCTTTTGACTGCCCCTTTGACTTTTCCACCAATGTTATTTAGTTGTTTTGGCCGGAGATTGCTGACAATGGGTCAGTCAGGAACTTAACCAACCAAACCTACTCTAACGTCAATATCTAAGTTATCCATCAGGTATCCTGCCATTTCTTCGTTCATCTGAAACCCCCTTTCAATGGTATACATACTGATCTTGAGATTTTCCTTTGGTTCGAAAATATTGATCTTAAGGGTACTTTTTCCGGGAAATTTTCTTAGGTTTTCCTCAATAAACTGAATCATAGCAGGTGTGATAGCCGATGGATGCATATTAATTTCCACCGATCGGGTCAATACCTGTTTTACCGTTTCCAGCAATGACATGCTGGTTATTTTGAATTCAAATACATTGGGTTGATTAAAGCGGTTCCGGAAGCTGCCGTTAAGCAGGATATTCTGTCCTTTCTCCAGATAATCCTTGAACCTGATATAGTCTTCGCTCCACAGCGTAAACTCTGTTTTTCCACTATAATCTTCAATTACAAAAGAACCGAAGTTTTTTCCCGTCTTGGTAACCCGGTGTTGCACATCTGTAACCAAACCTGCCACCCGATACATTTTATTCAGGCTGGAACCCTCGGTTAACGCATCCCTGGCTTCATTAAAATCGGCAATCCCGGTTATTTCATAGTGCTTCAATTCAAACCTGAAATGATCCAGAGGATGGCCGCTCATGAACATGCCGGTTACTTCTTTTTCATAATTCAGCAACTCCGTTAATGTCCAGGGCTCACAGGGAGCTATCTTGGGTTTGGGAACATGCATGGCAGTAGGGAGGTCACCAAATAAAGTATTGGATGTACCAGTACTCAAACTCTGTTGCACTTGCCCGTAATTGACAATTTTTTCCAGGCCGGTCAATCTTTCCCCCTCAGCCATTTTAAAATACTGTGCTCTGTGCAGTTCAGGGAAACAATCAAATGCTCCTGAATACACAAGGCTTTCCAGGGACTTTTTATTCACTGATTTTTGCAATACCCTTTGCACAAAATCGTACACATCTTCATAAGGTCCGTTTTTCTGGCGTTCTGCAATAATGGCTTCAACCGCCATTTCACCAACGCCTTTTAATCCCCCCAAACCAAAACGAATTTCTCCCTTGGCATTCACAGCAAAGCCTTTTAAGGATTCATTGATATCGGGTCCAAGTACATTAATGCCCATACGTTTACACTCTTCCATAAAGAAGGTGATTTTTTCAATATTACCCTGGTGATTCAACACCGCAGACATGTATTCTGCAGGGTAGTGGGCTTTTAAATAGGCCGTCTGATACGCCACAAATGCATAACAGGTAGAGTGAGATTTGTTGAATGCATATTGTGCAAAAGCTTCCCAGTCTGTCCAGATTTTTTCGAGTTTATCGGCAGGATGCCCTTTGGCAGATGCGCCACTGATAAACTGTGCTTTCATTTTATCCAGTACCGATTTCTGTTTCTTACCCATGGCTTTTCTCAGCACGTCTGCATCACCTTTGGAGAAACCGGCAAGGCTTTGACTCAGCAACATTACTTGTTCCTGATATACCGTGATACCATAAGTGTCACTCAGGTATTCCTTCATTTCTTCAATATCATAGCTGATGGCTTCTCTACCATGTTTACGGGCTATGAAATTGGGGATATATGCAATAGGCCCCGGACGATACAGGGCGTTCATGGCAATCAGGTCATCAAATTTATCCGGCTTTAATTCGCGCAAGTATTTTTGCATTCCCACACTTTCAAATTGGAAAGTGCCATTGGTCTGACCACTTTGGTATAATTGAAAAGTTTTTTCATCATCCAGAGGAATCGTATCCAAATCAATGGTGACGCCATGATTTAATTGTATCAATTCTAAGGCAGTCTTTAAAATGGAGAGGGTTTTTAATCCCAGAAAGTCCATCTTAATTACACCTGCATCTTCAATAATGCTTCCTTCAATTTGTGTAACCCACAAATCTGAATCCTTGGCCGTAGCAACCGGAATCAGATCCGTAAGGTCTTTGGGTGCAATAATGATACCCGCAGCATGTATACCGGTATTTCTTACAGAACCTTCCAGTCTTTCCGCTTCCTTGAGTACCTGTGCTCTTAAATCGGATCCACTATAAATTTCACGAAGCTTCTTTACATTGTCTATGTCTTCCTGTTGGTATCCCTCTTTCTCTTCCAGTGATTTAGGCCCTTCCTTTACAGTAATGGGCGCTTTCAGTACACGGCCCAGTTCGGTTCCGGGTTTATCGGGAACCAGTTTCGCCAACAAGTTGCTCTCTGAAAGCGGAAGATCCAGCACACGGGCAACGTCTTTGATACTCATTTTAGCGGCCATGGTACCATAGGTAACAATCTGGGCTACCTGACTTTTGCCGTATTTCTGAACCACGTAATCAATTACTTTCTGTCTTCCTTCATCATCAAAATCCGTATCAATATCGGGCATGCTCTTACGATCCGGATTCAGGAAACGCTCAAAAAGCAGATTGTATTTAATGGGATCAATATTGGTAATGCCAATGCAATAGGCAACCACGGATCCGGCAGCAGAACCACGACCAGGTCCAATGAAAACGCCCATATCTCTTCCTGCCTTGATAAAATCACTTACAATCAGAAAGTAACCGGCAAAGCCCATGGTTTTAATGGTAAACAATTCAAAATCTATGCGCTCCTGAATTTCAGGGGTAATTTCATTGTACCGAATTTTTGCCCCTTCATAAGTAAGGTGTTTCAATAATTCCCACTGATTCAAATTGGCGTCAGCATGTATTTGAAACTCTTTGGGAATAGGGAAGGCGGGGAGGAGTATGTCTTTCTTTAAATTCAACACTTCTACCTTGTCTACAATCTGGTTGGTATTGTCGAGCGATTCAGGAATATCATGAAATAGCCTGGCCATTTCTTCCGGCGTTTTAAAATAGAACTGATCGTTAGGGAATTTGAATCTTCTGTTTTTTATCTGAACCTCATCATTCACAAAATCATCAAACCCCGGTGTACTTTGTTTTTCGCCAGTATTAATACATAACAAAATATCGTGGGCATTGGCGTCGTCTTTCTCTACATAGTGACTGTCGTTGGTAGCTATTACTGGTACATTGTATTTCTTGGCAAATTTCAACAGGGTCTGATTAATCAGTTCCTGTTCTTTAATATCGTGCCGCTGAATTTCAATATAATAGTCCTCGCCAAATAAATCGAGCCACCATTTAAATTCCTTCTCTGCATTTTCTTCGGATTGATGCAAAATGGTTTGTGGTACATAGGCTCCAATACAGCAGGTAGTGGCAATTAAACCTTCATGGTATTTCTCAATCAATTCCTTATCAATTCTGGGGTACTTGCTGTACATACCCTCTATATATCCCAGTGAAGTCAGCTTTACTAAATTCTGATAACCAATGGCATTTTTTGCCAGCAAAACCTGATGAAAACGGTTGTCCTTAGATTCTTTGGTAAAGGTTTTGATATGCCTGTCTTTCACCACATAAAACTCACAGCCCACAATTGGTTTTACTACAGGAGTAGTGATGTCTTTTCCGTTGGCATCCTTTCCAATCACTTTGGTATTCTTCCAGGCCTGGCTTACAAAATCAAATGCTCCGAACATATTGCCATGGTCGGTAATAGCAAGGGCGGGCATTTGATGGGCGGCCGCTTTTTTGTAAAGTTCATCTATCGGAGCGGCACCATCCAGCAAGGAATATTGGGTGTGTACATGTAAGTGTGAAAATTGAGCCATAGAAAGAAAATAGTGTACAAAGTTCGGCCTTTGCCCCCCCATTACAAAGTGTCAATTTTCCACATTAGGATAAACCAACTAAATTGCAAGCCATATGAAGCGTAAATTATATATTAATTTATTGGTGGCAGTGCTGGTGATGAGTAGCTGTAATAC
>CALEST010000355.1 GCA_937907555.1 uncultured Sediminibacterium sp. | reverse complement strand
TCGCTCCATGGTTGCGCTTCTTTTTACAATGTGGTGGTTTAGATGAAGCGGAAGACAGAAACAAGAATGGTGTAATTGACTCAATTGATGATGCTTTGGATTTGATTGTAGAGCTTAAAGCAAAAGGTTATACCGACGAACATATCCAATATGTAGAATTGCCTGAGGGCAAGCATGATGTGCCTACCTGGGCTGAGGCATTTCCGGCATTTTTGAAATGGGGATGGGGTAGAAAATAATTGAAATGATTAATAAAAGAAAAGCTCCTCATTGAGGAGCTTTTCTTTTATTAGCTTAATCAGTTGATTAATTGAAATTGTAGCGAAGGCCCAACTGCATACCCCATACACTACCTGTGTTGTAGCTGTATTCATATGGTTTTGTTGGTAAGCTTCCGTTTACAACACGCATCCTGTATACAGGCTGACCTGCTGGGAAACTGGTGAAGCCAGTTTGGCCACCAACGCCTGCTAATACGAGTGGATCACCAACCAGAACAAACTCGCGTGTGCCCCAGTTCTTATTCAGGAAGTTCAAGACATTGAACATGTCAAGGTTGAACTGCAGTACATTTTTCTTTCCTGACTTGCTGGTGAAGAAAGCAACATCTTGTCTGAAGCTGAAGTTCAAGCTGTGGAAGTAAGGCAGGTAAGCAGCGTTACGCTCAACATAACCACCTTTCTTCTTTTTTAAATAGTAGTTATTATTGATGAACTGGTTAAATGCATCAATTTGTTGTTGTGCGCTGAATGGTGTTGCACCTGTAATTGGCGCAAAGTTCAGCTGACTTGCATTGGTTGGCACATACAGCAGATCGCCACCGTTTTGACCATCATTGTTCATGTCGTTGTTGTAACGGAAACTGAAATTACCCATGCTCGCATAATCGTAGAAGAAAGTAAAGGTTGATGCGAAATGCTTGAAGTATTCTTTTCTGTATGAAAGTAATGCTACAACTCTATGTGGTCGTAAATCACTGTTATCACCATACTCTAACATGTTTGGAGTACCAACACCTGCAATACCACCCCATGCACTACCAGCTTGTGCACCAGGGTTTCCTGTAAGCTCAGAAGCTGATGAATAGGTATAGGCAACAGATGCATATAATCCACTCTTCCAACGCTTATTCGCAGAAACTGTCATGAAAGTAGAAAGACCCTTGCGAGCTGTGTTCTCTAAAACAATTGCCTGCTGAATGTTAGGATAAATTCTACGTAGTGAGTTGTTCAAACTTGTATTACCACCATTGTCGTAGCGGGGTCTGCTATCCATGCCCGTGAAAGTTGCATTGGGTGCTTTCAAAGCAGCGTTTCTCATTTGTACTGCATTGATATCAGTAGCAATAGAGCCTTCAAGTGTCAGGTTTACATCGTTCGGTAAACGCTTGTCAATGGCGAAATAGGTTCTCCAGATTTGAGGGAACTTAAATTGAGGATCAATCAATACAAAGTTAACTGGAGCGCCGCTGGCTGGTGTTGGCAATAAGCTTTTCCATCTGTCAAGTCTTGGATCAAAGCGGATGCCGGCCAATGTTGCTGCACCTGCAGATGAAGAGTTGGATATGGCGCCCTGGAACTGAGCAGTACCAGCGTTTGTTGGCATGTTTGTAAGCCAAACAAATGGAATGCGGCCAGTAAATACGCCTGTACCACCTCTGATGACGAGTGATTTATCACCCTCTACATCCCAACGAACACTAACTCGTGGTGAGAGTAAAAGGCGTTGCTGAGGCCATTTGTAAGTAGAATAGTTGCGCATTTGTCCATCTTGTCCAGGGAACTGTAATGCGTCAATATTTGGATTACCCAATGGACCTTTGAAGTACACAGGTAAATCACCTCTTAAAGCCAATGTTACTTTAAGGTCTTTGTTTACATTGATTTCGTCCTGAAGATATCCACCCCACTGTCCAACTTTCAATTCAGCAGAATATACCTGGCTTTTGCCTGGTACAAGCGAGTATGTATAGGCATAAAAAACAGGCGCCTGATCAGTCAGGAAATCACGTAAGCTGTTGAATGCATAATAGCTTTGTGCGCCAGGCATAAAGCTGTTACCTACATACTGCTGTTCGTAAGTAAGACCAGCAATCAAAGTATGCTTACCAGCAGTATAAGTTGTGTTATTTGTAACGCTGAAAACACGGTTGATTACATCGTTATTGTAAGAAAATGGTTCTAGACCAAAACTGAGTTGGTTCTGACCATTGCCATTGAAGATATCAACAAAAGGAAAATCTACAGATGGTGTTGTACGTGTAGCTCTTGTATATGAGAAAGTAGCAAGAAACTGGTTAGACAGTTTGCCTCTTGTACTATTCAATTCGAAAGTACCACTGCGCACAATGTTTTTAAATCTGTAGATAGAGTTTGCAAAAGACATAGAGAATGCACCAAAGCGACTATTGGGCAGCGATGTACCAATAGAAGTAGGGGTATTGCCTATACGCTGTACATTAAAACCACCTTGGTTGATGATTGAGTTACCGTTAAGCTGTTCGTCATTATTGTTTACATAGTCTGTATAACGGAACGTGGCTTTGTGCATGCTGTTGATGTTCCAGTCTATTTTAGCTACAATCTTGTAGTTGTCGGCCTTATAGTTAGGGAAGTTGTCGAATGCGCCTGTATTGTAGCCATGTCTGGTGGACAAATAATTGGACAAAGCACGGAGTGAGTCAATAGGAACATTGGATTGATTCAGTCCGCCTGTACCACCTTGAGCACGCCAGATGATACCCGGGAATTCACGTCTTTCCAATTCACCGTTTACAAAGAAGAACAATTTGTTCTTGATGATTGGACCACCGAAGGTTACACCATAGAAGTTTACTTTATTCACCTGCAATGGAGGCAAAACAGAGTCGCGCACTTTTTTACCATTCATGTCCTGTGTACGCTGGAAAGTGTACAAAGAAGCTTTGAAGTTATTGGTACCGCTCTTAGTAACTGCGTTAATACCTGCTCCAGTAAAACCTGATTGTCGGATATCAAACGGCGCAATGTTCACAGAAATTTCTTCAATCGCATCCAAAGGAATAGGAGAAGAAATAGAACCACCAGGCAGTGGGTCGCTGCGCAAGCCAAAGTTGTTATTCAGGTTGGCACCATCAATCTGGATATTGTTGTAACGACCATCACGACCGCCAAAGCTATTGTTTGCGCCAGCTTGAGGTGTTAAGGCTGTAAAATCTACCAGGTTTCTGGAGAAGTTCGGCACATTCCTTAACTGTTCTGAACCAATCACAGTAGAAGCACCAGTTTTATCTGCTTGAGAGCGATAACGTCTTGCAGCACCTGTTACAGTTACAGATGTAAGCTCTTTGAAATCTTCTCCTGCAACTACATTCACAGAATAGGGCTCACCCAGTTGAAGGGTAATGTTTTCCAGAGTTTGCTCTTTGTAACCGGCAAACTGGAATAAGATTTTGTAAGGTCCGCCAATACGGGCGTTGGAGATGGTGAAAACACCGCCTTTGATCGATGCTGTCTTGTAAACAGTACCAGTAGGGAGGTGGGTTGCCGTAATGGTGGCTCCTTCCAAGGCGCCGCCTTTGGGATCTTTGATAGTTCCTGTGATGGAACTGTTGGTTACCTGTGCTACTGCAGCAAATGGCAGTAAGAACAGGATGATGAGTTTGATGATTTGCTTGCTCAGCATAAATAGGTTTTTACGCTGCAAAGAAACCCTATTCTCAGAGAAGCGCGCTAACAAAGTTTTAACAGTTGGGCATAAGATGTATGAAATAGATGCAGCGTTTTGAAAGTTTTGTAAAACAAAAAGAGCCTCTTTTGGAGGCTCTTTTTGGCGTGAGGATATGCTAATTAATTGAAATTGAAGCGAATACCCAGCTGGCTGATCCAACGGTTAGAGAACTCAGGTACTACAGATGTA
>CALEST010000354.1 GCA_937907555.1 uncultured Sediminibacterium sp. | reverse complement strand
CCTTCAGCTGAATATTTCAAGGCTTGTATTGAACCGGATACAACCAGAAAAAAATAAGGCCAGATATCCCCTGTGTGCGAAATACTTTCCCCTTTTTGATACTTGCGTTGAATAGCCAGCTGCATCAACAATTCCAACTTTGGTTTGGGCAATACGCTGAAAACAGGGTTTTGGGTAAACATATCCAAATTAATCGCCACTAAATCAATCCTCACTTCTTAATCAATATAGCAGAATTTCTGTTTTTAAGGACTATCCTTGTCAGATCCGCATTTATTGATGTTTCCCATTGTGAGATATGCGCAGGTTTTCACAATTTGCTTTAAGGCAATTTTTTGCGGAAGCAGATATGTTACAAACCTTTAAGCTTGAGTATTTATGGACAAATTCTTTCTGTTGCAGGGGTTATTCTATATGAAAAAATCAGCTTTCCTGGTTTTGATCGCACTATTTATAGTTGCCAGTGCATGCCAACCGCCGCCACCGTATTGCACTGAAAATTCGCTTACCTATCAGGATCCCGGCACTGAATTTCCACCATTTCAGGAAACAAAACCTGCTGATCCTATTTCGATAGAAGTGGATGGCAAAACGATGGAGTTTGACCAGGTCATTCACGGTCCATTATGCAACAATCATCTGAGCGGTAAAGTTTATATTGCCTGTGATATTCAAATTACCAAATGGCAGGAAAAACCTACCTTTTTGGATGGTTGCGATTTTGAAGTCAGCCCGGGTTCCGTCCTCTATGTAGCTGCGCACAATAATGCCCCTTACTTTCAAGGCTGTGATTATTGTCATTTAACTGGCAGAGGCTTATTACCTTGAATTTATTGGATGTATTTGCGTTAAAGCAATGTCAACGACAGTCCTTTGTGATATTTTGAACTTATTCAAATCACTTAGGAAGGGAAATTCACATGAAAAGAAATAATCGTTTGGGTGGGATTCTGGCAATCATTGGTGCTGTAATGGGTATCGTTGGCCATTATGTTTTGTTTTTCCAGTGGTATGTTAAAGGCATGTCAGCTGAGTCTGCTGAACCTGGTTGTGAAATTTTGCTTAAATTTCTGCACCCGGGGTTGGCGGACCTGGGCATTCTTGGTGCAGTAATTCTTCTGGTTAGTGCGTACGGCTTTTTCTGTAAAAAGAACTGGGCCTTTTTGCTATCGGTGATTGGTATCGTATGTGCGCTACTGGCAAGCTGGTTTATTAATGTACCTTTTATGGCTGCCAACCTTCCACCAGTCTATTTTCCACTCTTTTTCCCTTATCTCCTCATTTATTTCCTCCTTCTTCGGAGCGTAGAAAAAATCTCGTGGAGTCGCACATTATTGGGCTTGGGATTTGGTATGGCCTATATCTTCTGTTTCATGAATGGGGTGTCCAGCACCAGCAGAATCATTACCGTTGGTGCACCTATTTTTGTGGTGGTTGATGCGCTTCATTGGGTTGCCATGATTGGTTGGGCTGTCATCACGGTTGGAATCCTGATCACACCAAAAGAATGGATGCGAGTTGTTGGTTTGACTTCCGGGGTGCTGGAACTTGCAGTCGGTATTCCTCTGGCTGTAGTAACCGCGCAACAATTGGGGAGGTTTTCACTCTTTGCGCTTGCTCCTATTTCCTGTCTGATCCTTATTGTGATTTTAGTATGGCCTGGTTTATGGCAAAAGTTGAGTGGTGCGGA
>CALEST010000353.1 GCA_937907555.1 uncultured Sediminibacterium sp. | reverse complement strand
GGAAACAGTGTGGTATCCGGAAACAGTGCGGTGACTGGAAACAGTACTGTAGGGGGAACTCTGGGTGTTAATGGAATAGCTACATTCAACAATACAACCCAATCAACAACTAAAGACAATGGTGCTGTAGTGATAGAAGGTGGTGTGGGTATTGAGAAGAATATAAATGTTGGTGGCAATGCTTTAGTTAATGGCAATTCTACGGTTAATGGTAATACTACCGTCAATGGCTTTACTGGACTCAATGGTCAGGTTACTATCAATGCTGCTGTTTTCGGTGGTGATGCAAGTTATGATGCATATCCGCTTAGAGTACAGGGTAGTGAACAAGGTATTGCTATAAAATTAAGTACATCATCCCCGGTGGGTGATCATAATTTTGTAACTTTTTTTAACAGCTCCGGTAGTGCAGTGGGAAGCATACAAGGACAAAATTATGCGGAAAAAGAAGCTGAACCGGAAAATATATATGAAAGGACAATTAATATTGCTACGGAAGTTAAATGTGGAATAGCTCTTGGTTTATCTTTTATCCCTACCTGTGTAGTTGGATTGATTGCCTCATGTGGTCCAAGCGGATCCAGTATTGCCATGGCTGCAGCAGATCTTGCATTGGCTACTGTAAATTTGATTACATGGGAAGTATTCTTGGCTTCCGGTTTTACCCCCGACGGTAATGGTGTAACATATGGTTCAGGATCAGCAGATTATGCGGAATGGCTCGAGCGCGCTTACCCGGAAGAGCCAATTTCTGCAGGGGATATAGTAGCCGTAAATGGAGGGAAGGTTACTAAATATACAAAAAATGCTCAGCAGTACATGGCAATATCTACCAATCCGGCTATTCTGGGAAATATACCAGCAGACGGTAATGTCAGCAATATGGAGAAGGTTGCTTTTATGGGTCAAATTCCGGTAAAGGTCAGAGGAGTCGTACTTACAGGCGATTATATATTGCCTTCCGAACTGCATGACGGAACAGGAATTGCTGTATCTCCCAATAAAATAACTGCTGAACAGTATCGTAAAATCGTAGGTGTAGCATGGTCAAATTCCTTCCTGGAAAAAGGGGTCTCTTTTGTAAATATGGCCATCGGCCTCAATTCAAATGATGTTTCTACTCTTGTAGCAAAGCAGGAAAAGAAAATCATGGAAATGGAAAATAAATACAAATCCTTGGAAGAGAGATTGGTCGCTTTAGAAAAAGGTACAAATTATACCCCAACTAAAGATTTGGCAACTGTTTCAATGGATAAATCTGGAAAAGTAATAGCTCAAGAAGAAACTGCGGCTTATCAAATGCCATCTGAACTAAGTGATGATGTAATGAAAGATGCCATAGCGTATTTGGATGCAGAATATAAAAGAAGAGGATTAAACTCAAAAAATCATCCGGGTATGCATAAACTTTTAACAGATCTGGATTTTCAGGCAAAAGTAATTCAAAAAACAAAAGAAACATATAAAGCCACTTATCAGAATTATATTGCTGGTGTTAGGTATTAAATACTTATAGTTTTGGGGTTTCTTTTTTGATGAGAATATAAAAAAAATAGCCGTTTCTGATTATAAGGAAGCGGCTATTTTTGTTTTCTTTATTACCGTTTTCAATATTATTCAGGTTATCCCCAGAGATGGGTTAATTATTTATAAACAAGAGTTCCCGGCTTTTGAAAAGGTGAATCGAAGCTTAAGTATTAGCTATATTTTCGCCAGATAATCTAAAAATTTTTCTCCTATAGAATCGCACATACATATCAAAACAAAATCAGAAGAAATACTCTAGCATAAATCTTTCTGATGTTTAATTCTACTTTGTTAACTTAGCTTTTATATTAAATTTCAGATCAAATATTGGCTAAAACATGGTCTAAATACCAAACCTTAAGGTAGTATGTAAAAGCGTGGCCGTTCCGGTACGCGGAGCGATTTAGCGGAACTAGCCTTTTTTGTTTACTTTTTTTCTGGGCTGCATTCCAAAGGAATATGCTTGGATATGCAAAAAAGTATAACTGAACGATCCCAAAGGGTGATGCATGACAAAGCATCAAGTGAAGGCACCCGATAGGGATGAGAAGCGCGGCCTTTAGAGCGATAAAACCAGATAAATGAAGATAGTCCATTCATTAAGAATTTAATCATTTTGAAACTTGGATTGTATTGTCATGACAATACAATCCAAGTTTCAAACATAATGAATGAGTAAAAATGGTGCATTTAGTGCTCAATTCTTAATTTAACAATGTAGTACTAATCAACATCAAAATCTGTAATATCCAATGGTTCAATATTGTAATCAGTAGTTGATCTCTCTCCTTTACCATTTTGT
>CALEST010000352.1 GCA_937907555.1 uncultured Sediminibacterium sp. | reverse complement strand
AGGTTCAATGTGTAGTTAGGAGCTGCACAAGCATAAGCATCTCGCACCGAAACTGCTTCCTGAGTACCCAGGTAGTCTAATACTTTTGACTTTAACTGATGAAAATATTTTTCATCAATAGGAATATTAAAGTTGTTCCAATGAACGGTATCTTCTGTAATAGCATCTTTTACAATGAACTTGTCCTGCGGACTTCTTCCCGTAAATTCTCCTGTTTTAATGCAAAGTGCTCCTGTGTTATTCAAAACACCCTGCCCCTTCAATAATGCCTGTTCTACTAAGGTTTCCGGAGACAACTGATAGTGTACTCCATTTTCATTCTTTAAACCCAAGGCTGATAACTTTGAAAAATCTAATGATAAAGTTGGTAGTGACATAAGCAAACAATCGTTAGTTAGTATACAAAAGTACATTGTTTAATAATTTGATTGCATTATTTGTGTACGATTTACACAAATTTTAGCCCCCTCAAGCGTATTTTTACCAAAATTTAATATCAGTTTTCATGCAGCAGGGAAAGATTACTACCGCTATTTTAAACAGGTTTCAGGAAATTGTAGGCAAAGACCAGGTCTTGGCAGATAAAGAGAGCTTAATGGAATACAGCCACGACGAAACTGAGAAGCTGGTATATATACCGGAGGTTGTGATTAAACCCGCAAACACAGAGGAAATAGCCGCCATCATGAAGCTCTGCAACAAGCATCAAATACCCGTTACTCCCAGGGGGGCAGGTACGGGCCTGAGCGGAGGCGCATTGCCGCATTTGGGTGGTGTATTGCTGTCCACAGAAAAACTGAATAAAATTTTAACCATTGATGAACGCAATCTGCAGGTAATAACCGAACCAGGAGTAATTACGGAAGTTTTACAGGATGCTGTTAAAGAAAAAGGTTTGTTTTATCCACCGGACCCTAGCAGCAAGGGCAGTTGCTTTATCGGAGGTAATATTGCTGAAAACAGCGGAGGCCCCAAAGCAGTTAAATACGGAGTGGTAAAAGATTATGTACTCAATCTGGAAATTGTATTGCCCACAGGTGAAGTAATGTGGACCGGAGCCAATGTTTTAAAAAATGCTACAGGGTATAATTTAACCCAACTAATCGTTGGCAGCGAAGGAACACTGGCCATTGTTACAAAAATTGTATTGAAGCTGATTCCGCTACCCAAATACGATTTACTGATGCTGGTACCTTTTGCTTCACTTGAAAAAGCAGGAGCAGCTGTTAGTGCCATTTTCAGAGCAGGCTTCACACCCAGTGCATTGGAATTAATAGAAATCAATGCATTGCAGATTGTAAGCAAAATGGTAGACAGTAATGTTGTTCCGGTTACAGATGAAATGGAAGGCCACCTTATAATTGAAGTTGATGGGAATAATATGGACGTGTTGATGCAGGAAATGGAAGCCATTGCAGAGCTGTTGACCAGTTTTGATGCAGGCGATATTTTGTTTGCAGACGATGCCCAACAAAAAGCTGCTTTATGGCAATTGCGAAGAAAAGCAGCAGAGGCGGTAAAACTGGAAGGTTATACGATTGAAGAAGATACCGTAGTGCCTCGTGCAGAGTTGCCTACCCTTATTAAAAGTGTAAAAGAATTAGGACAACAGCATGGTTGTAAAGTAGTTTGTTATGGTCATGCAGGCGACGGAAATCTGCATATAAGAATTAATCATCCCACCATCAAGAACAGCCATGGCAATCCGGAAATGACTGCCATTTTGCAATCCCTGTTTGCAATCGTAAAAAAACTGGGAGGCACCATCAGTGCAGAACATGGAATCGGTCTCATTCAAAAACCCTATATGGAAACGGTTTTCAGTAAGTCTGCCATTCAATTAATGAGAGATATTAAAAAAGCTTTTGATCCTAACAATATTTTAAATGCAGGAAAAATATTTGACAGCAGGGATTAACTATTTTTACTAAA
>CALEST010000351.1 GCA_937907555.1 uncultured Sediminibacterium sp. | reverse complement strand
ACCATTTTCACCAGTTACTAAAACCCTGGCATCCGTTGCCGCTACTTTTTCAATGGTCTCTTTAATTTTTTGAATGGGAGTAGATTCACCAATGATTTCTTGAATGCGTGAAACTTTTTTGCGCAATACTTTGGTTTCTTTAACCAGGGTAGTTTTATCCATGGCATTGCGAATGGTAATGAGCAATCGGTTCAGATCTGGCGGTTTGGAAATAAAATCAAAAGCTCCTTTCTTTACCGCATCTACGGCGGTTTCAATATTGCCATGACCGCTAATGATAATTATAGGTACATCCGGATTAATGTCTTTTGCCTTTTGCAAAAATTCAATGCCATCAACCTTGGGCATTTTTATATCACAAAGTACCAGATCAAAATTACCAGCTGAAAACTGCGCCAATCCTGCTTCACCATCACTTGCTTCCACCGTTGTATACCCCTCATTATTCAGGATATCCTTTAATACATTGCGAATTGCTCTTTCATCGTCTATAATTAAAATAGAAGCCATATATGAAGTTTATTTACGAAGTTAATCATTGAAAACCGATTCTGAATCCTGCATAAAAATTACGTCCGGCAGCAGTATTGAAATACCTATTCCCCAATGCATTGATATCATTCCCTAAACTATACACCTGATTCAGCAAATTGTCAACACCGGTAAAAATCTGAATAGGCTTATTGCCTTTTTTAAATTGCTGGCTAATCTTAATTTGCACCAGCTGATAGGGATCTGCATAAACAGTAGCAGCATCATTCAGAGAAATTTTGCCAGTAAAATTGGCATTCCCATGTAAAGACAGCCCCGACTTTGTTTTAATGTCGAGTCCTGTTACCCAAACAGTTGCCGGTACGCCTGTCAGGGGATTATTGTTTAGCTGTAATGAACCTTGCTGAAAATTGGTGAATCGATATGGCTGATAACTAAATGCAGTAGTGTATTCAAGATCAAAAGGCTTTCCTTTTGCTATTTTCATTATACTGTAACGAATGCTTAATTCAGCTCCATTTTGCCTGGTTCCTCCCGCGTTTACAAAATATTCATTTCCGCCTGCATCTGTTCTTCTAACAATGGCATTCCGAAGTGAAAAGTGATAATAAGATACATCAAAAACAAATTGGTCGTCGCCCAGCACTCCTTTTACTCCACCTTCCATATTCCATCCCTGCTCCGCATTCAGCAAGGGATAAAACTGTCCGTCCGAGGGTCTGATTTCTGCAAGTGTAGGGGCTGAAAATCCCCTTGAAACCACACCGTAAAAATTTACTTGTGCAGAAATGGAATAATTAAATGAAAACCTTGGGCTAATTGGAGAGGCAATTTTTCTGTAGTTAAACGGTGTTGATACCCTTTGCATAGACTTGTACATATAGTCCTGCTGATTAACACTGAATCCTCCCTGCAGTATCAGCCTCCGGAATGGTTTCCATTTAACCTGAGTAAATACAAAACCCTGCTGACTGTAAATAATATCATCGGCAAAAAGATTGGAAGGGACTCCTTTGTTGTTGGCATAATTTTTAATGCCTGCTTCGTTGGCCATATACTCTGCACCAGTAATCCATTGAAACCGATCGGAATTTCCATCAGGAGATACTATCCATTGTAAACCCGTCATCAGATTCATCTCCCTTCTTTTTTCATAATTGGTAATGAACGGGTTTTCAAAACGGGTATTGGCATATCCTATAAAGGCATGAATCGAATGCACTCTATTGAATTGATATATATCCTGCAGGCCTACCCAGAAAGTAGCATTGCGAATAGATGCATTCTGCTCAATAGCTCCGGGTAAAACAAGAGTAGCCTGTCTGGATAATCGGGGATTCATGGCTACCTGTGCAGCTGTAATCCCTCCGGGAGTCTGATAAAATAAATCTGTAAAAAGTAACCCTGATTTAATC
>CALEST010000350.1 GCA_937907555.1 uncultured Sediminibacterium sp. | reverse complement strand
AAAGTCTTAACCCAGGTTGCTTCAACAGGAATTAACTTAAGTAAGCTACAAAGCATGCCTATTCCGGGTAGTCATTTTAAATATGGATTTTATGCTGATATGGAATTTGAACAGATCAAGCAGTTTGAAAAAATGCTTTTGAAAATTCAGGATCTAACCAATAATGTTAAAGTGTTTGGTATATACAAGAAAGGAAAATTAATTAAGGGATAAAACGGAACCGAAGTATGAAAGGTACAATTGCTAAAAGACTAAATGGAATCGGAGAATATTATTTCTCTCAGAAATTAAGAGAGATTGATCAACTGAACAAAGCAGGTAAAAATATTATCAACCTGGGAATCGGGAGTCCCGATTTGCCACCACATCCCAGTGTGATAGAAGCATTGAATGCAAAAGCCCAGTTGCCCGATTCACATGCTTATCAGTCTTATAAAGGATTGCCTGTTTTGAGGAACGCAATTGCTGCCTGGTATAACAACTGGTACCAGGTTGCATTGAACCCGGATACAGAAATACTTCCCTTGCTCGGCAGTAAAGAAGGGATCATGCATATCTGTATGACTTATTTAGGGGAAGGAGATGAAGCATTGGTGCCCAATCCGGGATATCCAACGTATACCAGTGCGGTTAAATTAGCAGGTGCAACGCCCATTTACTATGAATTAAAAGAAAACAATCATTGGGCTCCTGATTTTGAGCAACTGGAAAAAACAGATCTGAGTAAGGTAAAGTTAATGTGGGTGAATTATCCCCATATGCCAACCGGTCAACAGGCTACAGAAAAATTGTTCCGGGAAATTATTGATTTTGGAAAAAGGAATCAGATTATTATTTGCCACGACAATCCATACAGTTTTATCCTGAATGAAAAACCACTCAGCATACTGCAGATTCCCGGGGCTTTGGAAATTGCGCTGGAATTAAATTCATTAAGCAAGAGTCAGAATATGGCAGGATGGAGAGTAGGTATGTTATGCGGTGCTGCGGATAGAATTAATGAAGTACTCACTTTTAAAAGCAATATGGACAGTGGAATGTTTTTACCTGTTCAATATGCAGCTGCAACTGCATTGTCGTTGGGTAAGGAATGGTACGATGAAATCAATGGTATTTATGCTGAAAGAAGAGAAAAGGTTTTTGAATTATTGGATGCTTTAGGTTGTTTATACAGTAAAGAGCAGGCAGGAATGTTTGTTTGGGCAAGCATCCCCGAAGAAATGAAAGACGGTTACGAATTGAGTGATAAAGTGCTCTACGATAAAGGGGTATTCATTACACCCGGTGGAATCTTTGGTTCAGCGGGAAACCGTTTTGTAAGAGTCAGCTTATGCGGATCTGTTGAAAAATTTAACCAGGCTATTCAACGAATTGCCGGAAATGAAAATTAAAAGTATCAAAGTATAATAAAATGGTTGTATCAATAATAGGGTTAGGATTAATCGGGGGATCAATGTCCTTGTCTTTGAAGACAAAGGGATTTGCTTCCAGCGTGATAGGAGTTGAATCCAATCCGGAACACGCAGCACGTGCGATAGCGTTGGGCCTTGCTGATTTTTGTTTACCGCTGGAAGAAGCGGTTTCCCAATCGGACTTGATCATACTTGCAACTCCCATTAACGCATCAGAAAAAATATTGCCCCAGGTTCTTGATCTGGTGAATGGTCAGGTTGTATTTGATGTGGGTTCCACCAAGTTGGTGTTGTGTCAACTGGTGGCTCAACACCCTAAAAGGGGAAGATTCGTGGCAACGCATCCCATGTGGGGTACGGAAAACAGCGGACCTGAGGCTGCTGTAAAGCATGCTTTTGCACAAAAAGCTACCGTTATCTGTAATGCGGATGAATCTGATGATGACGCACTACAGTTGGTAAAAGATATTTATGCATTGCTGGAAATGCATCTGGTATACATGGAAGCAGATGCGCACGATATGCACGTAGCCTATATCAGTCATATTTCGCATATTACTTCGTTTGCCTTGGCCAATACGGTTCTGGAAAAGGAAAGGGAGGAAGATGCCATATTTGAACTGGCTAGTGGGGGATTTGAGAGTACAGTAAGACTGGCAAAAAGCAATGCTGCCATGTGGGTACCCATTTTTATGCAAAACCGTGACAATGTACTGGATGTGCTGAATGAACATATCAGCCAGCTTCGGAAATTCAAGTCCTGTCTGGAAAAAGAGAATTACAATTATTTACAGGAATTGATTGAAAATGCCAATGGAATAAGGAGAATACTTAAGTAAAACACCGCAAAGCCCTATATATAGAGTACCTTTGCACAAATTTTAGATTACATGATTACATTTGAAGGGTTGGGAATTGACGAGCGTTTAATTCAAGCAACCACAGAGTTGGGGTATGTGAACCCAACCGCAATTCAGGAACAGGCGATCCCGGTTTTATTAAGCGGGACTACTGATTTTATCGGTTTGGCGCAAACCGGCACGGGGAAAACAGCCGCATTTGGTCTCCCTTTGTTACACATTATAGACGCAGCAGCGAAATATCCACAGGCATTGGTAGTATGTCCTACCAGAGAGTTATGTCTTCAGATTGTTAAGGAAATTGAGTTGTTTAAGAAATATATGACCGGTGTATCGGTTGTAGCAGTATATGGTGGTGCATCCATCGGCTTACAAATCCGTGATTTGAAAAAAGGTGTACAGATTGTTGTAGCAACACCTGGCAGACTAATTGATTTGATTGAGCGCAAAGCCATTAACCTGGAGCAAATCAGCTATGTTGTATTAGATGAAGCAGATGAAATGTTGAACATGGGTTTTCAGGAAGACATTGAGTTTATTCTGAAAAATACCCCCAAACGCAACAGCACCTGGTTATTTAGTGCAACTATGCCTCCTGAAATCAGAAAAGTAAGTAAGCGTTACATGAATGATCCCAAGGAAGTAACCGTGGGCAAAGTGAATACTGCCAATAAAAGTATTGATCACCAATATTATGTAACTACTGCGCATCATCGCTATGAAACACTGAAGCGTATTATTGATTTTAATCCTGGTATTTACGGTATCATATTTACCCGAACCAAAGTTGATGCACAGGAAATTTCGGAGAGATTAACCAGAGAAGGATACGATATTGATGCCTTGCATGGTGACCTTACTCAGGGGCAAAGAGACAAAGTAATGGGCCAGTTCAGAGATAAAAGTCTGCAGTTATTAATTGCAACCGATGTGGCAGCCCGGGGTATTGATGTACAGGGGATTACCCATGTAATCAATTTTGAATTGCCGGATGATGTGGAAGTGTATACACACAGAAGCGGAAGAACCGGAAGAGCAGGACATCATGGAATTTGTATTTCAATAGTCCATGCTAAAGAAACGTATAAGTTGAAGCAAATTGAGAGAATCAATAATTGCAAATTCAGCAAACTGGATATTCCATCTGGTAAAGATGTTTGCAGAAAGCAGTTCTTCTTCTTTATGGACAAATTGTTGTCGGCAGATATCAGCCATGGTGACTACGAAACCTATGTGCCCATGTTGGCTGAAAAGTTTGCAGAAGTAAGCAAGGAAGATGTGTTGAAAAGAGTGGCTGCCATGGAATTCGATCGTTTCCTTAAATACTATGAAAACTCTGAAGATCTGAATGTGCGTGAAAGAGATCGTTCCGGTAACAGGGATGGTGCAGACCGAAACAATCGTTCAGCAAGAAGAGAAGCAGAACGTTCCGGTGGAAAGGGAGACAATAGAAAGGAATACCGTGCAGGTGGCGGTTACAGTCGTTTGTTTGTGAATCTGGGAACAAAGGATGGCTTTTACAAAGCCAGTTTCCTTCAGTTCATTCTCGATATGAGTGATTTGAAAAAAGATGTTTTGGGCAGAATTGATATGAAAGACATGAATAGCTGGATTGAAATTGAAAAATCTGCTGCCCAGCAAATGATTCGTTCACTCGATGGTAAAAAATACAAGGGAAGAAGTATTCGTATGAATGATGCGGATAGCGGAGGCCGAAGATAAATTTTCAAAACTGATCAAAGATTATGGAACAGACATTACAACAGGAAACCAATATTCAGACTGTTTTAGCAAAACGCCCTTTAATTATTTCAGGACCTTGCAGTGCCGAGACGGAAGAACAGGTGCTGGCTACTGCCAGCAGGCTGGCAGCCACCGGCAAAGTAGACATTTTAAGAGCAGGTATTTGGAAACCCAGAACCCGTCCGGGAAGTTTTGAAGGTGTAGGAACCAAGGGTTTGCCCTGGTTACAAAAAGCAAAAGAGTTGACAGGTTTGCCTGTTGCTGTTGAAGTAGCTACAGGAAAGCAGGTAGAAGATGCATTGCATTTTGGTGTTGATGTTTTGTGGATTGGAGCAAGAACAACGGTTAATCCGTTCAGTGTGCAGGATGTAGCTGATGCATTGAAGGGAGTGGATGTGCCAGTTTTAATAAAGAATCCAATTAATCCGGATTTGGAATTGTGGATTGGGGCAGCTGAAAGAGTTTCAAAAGCCGGAATTGAAAAAATTGGATTGATTCACAGAGGATTTAGTTCTTATGGCAATACCGAATACCGCAATGCACCTATGTGGCACTTAGCCATTGAGATGAAAAGACGCTTCCCTGAAATGTTAATGATTAATGATCCATCTCATATTTGCGGTCGTCGTGATATTTTACAGGAAGTGGCGCAGAAAGCCATTGACCTTGACTTTGATGGATTGATTATAGAAAGCCATATTGATCCTGATAATGCCTGGAGCGATGCAAAGCAGCAGATTACACCCGAGGTTTTAAGTCAGATGATTGATCAAATGATCTGGAGAAAAGAAGACATCATTTCGGAAGAACTGCATGTTCAGATGGATAAAATGAGAGCTCAGATCAATCAGCTGGATGATGAATTGTTACAGCTATTGGGGCAAAGAATGAAAGTTGCCGATAAAATTGGTCAGTATAAGAAAGATAACAATATCACTATTTTACAGACCAATCGCTGGAATGCCATTCTGGAAAGAGCATTTGTGAAAGGGGCACAAGTTGGGTTGAGTCAGGAATTTATTACCAAGTACTTTGATGCAGTACATATGGAAAGTATCAATCACCAGAACAAAATCATGAATGCCTAGTATGCAGAAAAAGCGTATTCTATTTTCTGGAGCTCAGACCGATTTTTATTTTGATGCATCTTTTGATGTGCTGGATAAAATTGTATCCAGAGAAAAAGCAGTCATCATAACAGATGAAAATATTTTAAAAGCGCATCAGCGAAAACTGAAGGGATATAATACCATTGTTTTAAAACCCGGAGAAGAATATAAAGTCCAGCAAACAGTGGATGTAATTATTGATCAGCTGATTGCCATGGGCGCCAATCGTCAGACTGTTTTGGTTGGATTTGGTGGTGGTGTAATTACCGATATTACCGGATATGTAGCAGGTATATTTATGCGGGGTGTAAAAGTCGGATATATCCCCAGCACTTTGCTGGCAATGGTAGATGCGGCAATTGGCGGGAAGAATGGCATTGATGTAGGAGTATATAAAAATATGGTAGGTCTGATTCGTCAGCCTTCTTTCTTGATTTATGATTACAGTCTTTTAAAGACCCTGCCCTTAAAAGAATGGCAGAACGGGTTTGCAGAAATTATTAAACATGCCTGCATTAAGGACGCGAAAATGTTTAAGGAACTTTCGGAGCAATCTATTGCTAAGTATAGAAAGCAACCTTTGTTGTTGGGTGCATTAATCAAACGCAATGCATTTATCAAAATTAAAGTGGTGCAGGAAGATGAGTTTGAAACAGGAGAAAGAAAGCTTTTAAATTTTGGACATACATTGGGTCACGCCATTGAGAATATGTATGAACTGAGCCATGGCGAAGCCATCAGTATCGGGATGACCTATGCAACATTGATGTCTCAGCAATTACTATTGTTAAAGTCTGCAGAAAGCATCATTCAGTTACTGCAACGCTATGGTTTGCCTACGGTAGCCAGTTTTGATGCAGAAGAAGCATTCAAAGTAATGTTGAAGGATAAGAAAAGAGCAGCCGATACCATTCAGTATATTCTGCTCGGGAAAATCGGTAAAGGGGTTGTTCAGCCCATAGGTATTGAACAGCTGAAAGCCATTTTTAAACAATTTTAAAGAGATAGGGAAAGATGATTGCAAGGGTTCATCCATCTTCTGTTCGGGGGAGTATTCAGGCTAATGCAAGTAAGAGTTGCATGCAGCGTGCCTGCGCAGCTGCGCTGTTGCATATTGGTAAAACACGGATTGTAAATCCGGGAAATAGTTTTGATGATCAGGCTGCAATCGATATCATTCAGAAACTCGGTGCAAAAGTTAGTACACTCGAAGATGGATCTATGCTGGTAGTGTCTGATGGCGTAGCTCCTTTATCCAATGCCATTCATTGCGGAGAAAGCGGATTGAGTATCCGTATGTTTACCCCCATTGCAGCACTTAGCAAGGAAGCACTTACGATTAATGGGTCGGGTAGTTTATTGAAACGTCCGATGCATTTTTTTGATGAAGTAATGCCCAAACTGTCAGTTGACACAAAATCAAATAAAGGATACCTGCCTTTACAAATCAAAGGTCCATTGCAAGCGGCCAATATTACCATTGATGGTTCTTTGAGCTCCCAGTTTTTAACCGGCTTGTTAATGGCATTTGCTGCAACAAACGCAAAGGATGTCAGTATTACTGTAGTAGATCTGAAAAGCAAGCCATATATAGATTTAACACTGGAAGTGTTAGAAGCGTTTGGTGTTACAATTATCAACCATAACTATCAACGCTTTGAGTTTTCTGAAAAGGGATTTTCAAAGCAGGGAAAAGAAATACAATATACCGTTGAAGGCGATTGGAGCGGAGCTGCCTTCTTACTGGTTGCGGGTGCTATTGCAGGAGGCATAGCGGTAAAAGGTCTGAATGTATTTTCTACACAGGCTGATAAAAAAATACTGCAAGCCCTTTCTGATGCAGGTGCTGGTCTTTCAATACAGGAACATCAAATTGAAATTAGACCGCTTCCTTTGAAGGCTTTTCATTTTGATGCAACGGATTGTCCCGATTTGTTTCCACCATTGGTTGCTTTGGCTGCCTATTGTGAAGGCACAACCGTAATTGAAGGGGTAAGCCGCTTACAGCACAAAGAAAGCAACAGGGCTATCAGCCTACAGTCTGAATTTGCCAAGCTTGGAGTAGAAGTTCAGTTGCAGGATGATTTAATGATTGTACAGGGGTTGAAAACAGGAAATCAGGTTCCTGCACTTAAAGCTGCCATTGTTCATTCTCATCATGATCATCGGATTGCTATGGCCACAGCAGTTGCAGCGCTGAAAGCAGCCGCTCTTGTTACAATTGAATCGGCAGATGCCATTAATAAATCTTACCCCGATTTTTTCATGCACTTGCAACAATTAGGTGTAGATTTAAGTATAACCAATAACTAAAGTTTAAAAGAGTAATCGTGAACGCTTTTGGCAGAATCTTTAGGATGCAGATTTTTGGGGAGTCCCATGGGGCTTCTGTAGGACTGGTATTAGACGGATGCCCGGCAGGTTTATCCTTGTCGGCGGAAGACTTTTTAGTGGATACCGAAAGAAGAAAAGGAGGGATTCAGAAGGGAACTACTCCGCGAAAAGAAGACGATCTTCCCATATTTAAGTCTGGCATTTTCAATGGAAAAACTACAGGCGCACCGATTGCTATTTTTTTTGAAAACAATAATACCAAGAGTCAGGACTATGAAAAGCACCGCGCTGTTCCCCGGCCCGGGCATGCAGATTTTACAGCCCATCACAAATACGGTGGACACGAAGATTTCAGAGGAGGTGGCCATTTCAGTGGGCGCTTAACCGTTTGTCTGGTAGCGGCAGGAGTCATTGCAAAAAAACTATTGGCTCATCATGGAATACAGGTATCCGCCCATATTGAAAGCATTGCAGGAGTTCCTGATATCGATGCCGGTTTACAAAAAGCGATTGATGCAAAAGATAGTGTAGGGGGGATTGTTGGCTGCCGAACAACAGGATTGCCGATTGGATTGGGAGAACATTTCTTTGACTCTGTTGAGTCTTTAATCAGCCATGCTGTATTTGCCATTCCTGCTGTAAAGGGAATAGAGTTTGGTGCAGGCTTTGCAGCCGCTGCCATGTTTGGTACCGAACACAATGATGCTATTATAGATGCTTCGGGTAAAACAATAACGAATCATGCCGGTGGGGTGGTAGGAGGAATTACCAATGGGAATGAATTATATTTCCGTATTGCTATAAAACCAACCTCATCCACGCCAAAAGAACAATTTTCTTTAAATTGGGATACCAATGAAATGGAAACATTTTCTATAAAGGGAAGACACGATTTATGCATAGCACTAAGGGTGCCGGTTGTATTGGAAGCCGTTACGGCCATGGTACTGACCGATCTGATGCTTTTAGAACAAAAAATGAAAAGAACAATCTGATGAACGGAGATTTTATCTATCATATAACTACCCAGACGCAATGGGAAGAGGCACAACGTAAAGGATTTTATGAAGCAGATACCCTTGCTTCTGAGGGATTTATGCATTGCAGCACGGAAGATCAGGTTCCGGGCGTGTTGTCCCGCTACTATCAGGGAAGGACCGGACTGGTTAAATTAACCATCCAAAAAGACAAAGTAGAAAGACCCCTGATATTTGAACTAGCCGGTTCTATTAATGAATTGTTTCCCCATATTCACGGGCAACTGAACCTGGATGCAGTGGTAGCGGTCATGCCTATTTAATTTTATAAATACCTGATAATCAATCTTATTTTTAAAATATGATTGATTATTTTTATTTGAATACTTCTTCGGCACATTATTTGGCAATACTGGCGGAAAAAGCAGCGTTCGGTAAAATTGATTACCTTATTGCTGCACAATTGCTCATCAAAAACCAATGAATGCGTCAATTATTTCTTTTACTGTTCACTTTTGGTTTACTGGGACCCCTGAATGCACAGACCGTGCAGGACAGCGTTCTGTTTAATCCCCCTATGCCCGATAGTTTACTTTGGGCGGTAGACAGTATGCTCAAAGCCAATGCTAATTTGGTTTATACCGGTAAATCGGTAACAGGGAAGGCCAGTTATTACAGTACCCGTTTCGATGGAATCAAAACAGCAACGGGCGAAAAATTCAGTAGCAAAGCCTTTACAGGCGCTAGTAATAATCTCCCTTTGGGCACCTGGGTAAAAGTGACCAACTTGCACAATAACAAGTGGGTTATTGTGCGAATTAATGATAAAATGCATCCCAGAATGAAAAAAAAGGGAAGGGTTATAGATGTTTCCCGAATTGCTGCTCAAAAATTGGAATTTTTGAACCGCGGTATCACCAAAGTAAAGCTTGAAGTAGTGGAGCCCCCTTTGCCGAAAAATAATTAAAAGATAAACGAATCTTAATTTTAGAAAACCAATTTCTGCTTGTATTTTTGCGATAAATTAACAAAAACCTGTTTATGAAGAAATTTCTATTTTCTTTGATAGCTGTTGGTTTGGCAACTGCTTCTTTTGCTCAAACACCTGTTAGCTATAAGAAGAGACCTAGCCTTGGAGTAGGTGTTTTCTTGAATGATATGTATACCGCTGACAAAATTAGCAGAACCTCACTTTCAAGAGTAATGCAGAGTGGTGGTTTTACTCCAATTAAGGAAATGTCAATGGGCTTGAATGTGCAGTATTTTGAAGGTATCACTGAGCACGTTGATTTTATGGCCGGATTATATGGCTCTTACACTAAGTACCCTTTCTATTTTAGATCAGGCGTTCCTCAGTCTGTAAGATCTCTGTTCTTATTGGAGGCAGATGCCAACGTGAACGTGAAAATGTTATCTGATAAATATACATTGGTGCCTTACATGACTTTTGGTGTGGGTGCTTCTATGTATAACGGAACTTATTTTGCTGCACAGGGTAATACCGGTTTAGGATTGCAGGTGAATTTAGGAAATGAAACCTTCCTGAATACACAATTGTTGTATCGTCCAGGTATCTCCAGCCTTGCAGTCAATCATATGGCCTACACTGTTGGGGTTTCTTCTCCAATTGGTGGTGAAAAGCCAGCTCCTGCTAAAGTAACTCCACCTCCACCGCCAGCTCCGGCTCCAGTTCCGGTTGATACCGATAAAGATGGCATCAACGATAAGGATGATAAATGTCCTACAGTTGCAGGTGTTGCGAAGTACAACGGTTGTCCTGTACCTGATACCGATAAAGATGGTATCAATGATGAGAACGATAAGTGTCCTACTGTTGCAGGTATTGCGAAGTACAATGGTTGTCCTATACCTGATACCGATAAGGACGGTGTTAATGATGAAGAAGATAAGTGTCCTTCTGTTCCAGGTTTAGCTCGTTATCAAGGTTGTCCAATTCCGGATACTGATGGTGATGGAGTAAACGATGAAGAAGACAAGTGTCCTACCATCAAGGGTGCCCGCGAAAACAATGGTTGTCCTGAATTAAAAGCTACTTACAACTTCGATAATAAGAAAGTACAATTCCTTTCCGGATCTGCGGTATTAACCAAAGTTTCTAAAGTTGAATTGAATAAAGTAGTAAAAGCGTTGAATGAAAACCCAACCTTAAAACTAATGGTGGAAGGTCATACCGATGCTACTGGTAGCGATAAGATCAATCAGCCACTTTCGTTGAAGCGTGCCAATGCAGTTAAAGCTTACTTAGTGGCTCAAAAAATTGATGCTGCCAGATTAACTGCTGAAGGTTTCGGAAGCAGCCAGCCAATTGCAGACAACAAAACTGCTAAGGGTAAGGCAATGAACAGAAGAGTAGATTTCAAAGTACAGGAGTAATTTTAAATAATCCTGTTTCTATAAAAAAACTCCCGATAAACATCGGGAGTTTTTTATTTAAGGAATGACCGTTTTATTAATGTATTCTGTCGCCCCTGATTTCCAGGTGTTGCATAATTTCAATTTCATGAGCCAGCCATTCTTTCCATCTGGCTCTTACTTTGGCTTTGGGTATATACAGTTCTGCCAGCTTGATAAACAGGGTATAATGGCCAGCTTCACTTTCCATGAATCTGCGGTAAAACCTGCGCATATAAGCATCTTCCAGGCCTTCGCTTAATCGCTTGAAACGTTCACAACTTCTGGCTTCAATTAATGCCATGGTAAGTAGTTGATCTAAAAGACGGTCTTCTATATGACCTCCCTTTCTCTGAAAAATCAATAATTGATTTACATATTCATCTTTACGCTGCTTACCCAGTGTTAAGCCACGCTTGTTTATTTCAGCAAGTACGGCTCTGAAATGTCCCCATTCTTCTGTAACAATGGGAGAAAGGGCTTCCACCAGTTCCTTTTTATCGGAATAGCGTTGTATATATGAAATACAGGTTAATGCTGCTTTCTGTTCGCAGTAAGCATGATCCGTAAGTATGGCTTCCAATGATATCTCTGCCAGGTTTACCCATCTTGGATCTGTGGGCAATTGTAATCCCAGAATATTTCTGGTATGTTCCGATAAACTATTTTCCATTTTTCTTTTATAAAGAATCCTCTTCAAAATAGGCAAGGCTTCCACCTACCCAATCCTTGTCCTGATTGTATCTGACTCCAATCATTTTTCCCTTGCTTAACCTTGCCAGATTATTGGTGGCAACAGGTCTTTTTTCACCCTCTTTCCAGAAGTAAAAAATTCTGATTTCTGCTTTAGCGGGTTCATTAGGGGTTTCTATCAGCGCGGCGTAATTGACCTTTTTTTGTAAAATCCAATTTTCCGGATCTTTTACTGCAGCAATGTCTTCGGGAGTTACATCAATTACAACCCCCTGACCTGCGAATGAAAACAAAGGTTTCAATACATAGTTTTCCAAATCCTCGGGAAGTTGTTTAACCTCATTCAAAAACCAGGTCTGGGGAACATAAGGGTGATGAATGAAGGGTAAAGTGTATTTACTGATTCTGTAAAACCAATTGGGGTGAGGAACCCATTCTACATCCAGTTGATCAAAAAGAATTTTCCCCTTTTCCTGAATGGCAGCTTCCTGTTGCTGGAGGTCATCGAAAATGATGCGATTGTAGATTCTTTTGATCCGGATTTTTTTGTTGTTTTTATGGTAATACAATTGATTGCCCTCTTTTATTAATTCTGTAAGGCATACCACGGATATACCCGTTAATGATTCAGTGAAGTAGAAATCAATTTTTGTTTTCTGCTCATGTGGTAGAATTTCCAGTAATACCACTTCTTCAGGTTCACAATTGCCTATGATAATTTCTTTTAGCAATTTTGTATAACTATCGGCATTTAATCCATTAAAGTATGAGCTGTAGTTAGCGGGTATCTCATAGCATTTTCGCATCACCTGATCGTGCCAGACCTGGTAAGCAAAAAGGGTAGGGAATCCCTGCATTTCTATTAGTTGAGGTTCAATCTCACCTTTGTCGTTCTCACATATCCCAAAGTCGAAAGCAATGAAATGCGTATGAGCATTTTCGTTGGGGACTTGTAGGTTTTCAGGAATGGCTCTCTGGCTTCTTTCCTTAAAGTCGGGATCTAACACTATATCTACGATGGATTCACAGGCGGAGAGTATTTTATGCTTTAGTTCCCTGTTAATAAATACAGGAGTTTCGGCTACCCTGAATTCAATAGCTCCCGGGAACTTCTCATTTAAAGTTTCCAAAAAAAGCTGGTACTTTTCAATACTGAATTGTTCATTGAATTGCTTTCTGATGGCTGATACCATGTCTTGTATTTTAATGAAGAATCAATTCTCTGCTGGCTTCTGTTAGAAAGTTAGGAAGAATATGCTGGTAAGTCCACATGATTTTTCCCGGGTCTAATAATTGTTCCACCATGCTTTTCCATTTTACTTCCCCGTGCGCATCTATTACGACTTTCTTTTTATCTTCTCTTTGTAAATACATGGCCATTCCATGTGCATCTGCTTCCGGATGAAATTGAGTGCCTATAAAATATTCGCTGAAACGGATGGCCATCACAGCGCGCTCCAATGGAACGTGCGGACGGTTTTTCTCTATAGCCAGTATTGCTCCCCCCATTTCAGTTATTTTATCATGATTGGGTTCAATTACCTGGTAGTCTCTGCTGTCTACACAATAAAAAGGGTCGTTTAATCCAGCAAATACTTTTTCAGCATGACCGTCTTCCATCTGATGTACTGGGAATACTCCAAATGAAGTTGACTTTCTTTTGCATACATTTCCAAGTTGAAAATACCGGCAGAACAATTGAAAACTATGGCAAATAAAAAATGCATGTTTTTTGGGGAATTGGGAACCTTCATTCCATGCTTTCAATGCTTCCACCCATCCAAAATATTTTTCTTCCCACGCACTGCCTTCTGTTTCCAATGGGGATCCCGGACCACCGCTGGAAATATAAATATCAAAGGTTAAATCGGGCACTTCCAGGTTTAAACGAACCTCAAATTCCTTTACCTCAATGGGTTGATGGTGGGTTGTACTCCAATCCGATAAAATGGTTCTGATACAGCGCATTCCCTCATTGGCCTGCCCTTCATATAAGTCAAGGATTGCAATTTTTATGGTATTGTTTTCGGTGCTTTCCATGCTTACAGATAACTCAGGTTTGTTTTGGGGGTTAGCGTTAGTAAGGTTTCGTACATGAGTTTAATGGTGTCTTCAATATCTTTTTTATGCAACATTTCAACTGTTGTGTGCATGTATCGCAATGGAATTGAAATTAAAACAGATGGACAACCGTCGTTTGCATATGCAAAACTGTCTGTATCCGTTCCGGTGCTTCTGCTTAATGTGCGCATTTGCACTGGGATCTTGTTTTTTTCTGCAACGGATTCTACCAGTGATAATAATTTATTATGGATGGCCGGAGCAAAGGCAAGAGAAGGTCCTTTGCCGCACTGGATATCTCCTTCAATAATTTTACTAATCATTGGTGTACTGGTATCGTGTGTAACATCGGTTACGATTGCTATATTGGGCTTAATCCTGCGAGCAATCATTTCTGCTCCTCTTAATCCTATTTCTTCCTGAACGGCATTCACTACATAGAGTCCAAAAGGCAATTGCTTTTTGTTTTCTTTCAGCAATCTAGCTACTTCTGCAATCATAAATCCACCTACTCTGTTATCAAAAGCCCTGCCTATAATAAAGTCATAGGCCAGTTCATCGTATCCTTCTTCATAAGTAACTACTGAGCCAATTCTGATGCCCAGTGCTTCCACTTCTTTCTTAGATCTGGCTCCACAGTCTAAACAAAGGTTTTCAATTTTTGGAGCAGGTTCTTTTTGTTCAGGATTGCTTAAACGGGTATGAATGGCAGGCCAGCCGAACACTGCTTTTACCGGTCCGTTTTTGCCATGAATAATCACTCGTTTTGCGGGTGCAATCTGATGGTCTACCCCTCCGTTGCGTTTTAAATAAATCAATCCCTGGT
>CALEST010000349.1 GCA_937907555.1 uncultured Sediminibacterium sp. | reverse complement strand
CAATATCACGGTTAATTCAGGTGCATTAGCCGATATAGAAAAAATTCAATTCTATTTAACAGGTGCAGAGCCATTTAATGCACAGCAATTAATAACAAGTGTTCAACCAACGGCTACACAGATGGAAGTGCCTGTTTCATTAAAACTAAATCCGGGCGCTCATTTTATTTGGGTAAGTGTACAACTAAAGCCAACTGCTTCATTGCAGGGAAATATTGAAATCAGCGCTAAAAAACTCATTTCGGCTAACGGGAAAAACATTATGATTGCCGAACCCGCAGGCCCTTTTGTTAAGTTTAAAGGAAGTGCAGTTAGAAAGGCCAATGATGACGGGGTTCATACTTATCGAATACCGGGTATTATTACCACCAATAAAGGAACTTTGCTTTCTGTGTATGATATCCGCTATAAAAATACGGCGGATTTGCCTGGGAATATAGATGTAGGTTTAAGCAGAAGTACCGATAGCGGCAAAACCTGGCAGCCCATGAAAGTTATTATGGATATGGGAGCGCCGCACGAAAACAACGGTGTGGGAGATCCAGCCATACTATTTGATCCCATCACAAAAAAAATATGGGTAGCTGCCTTATGGAGTAAGGGAAACCGCTCCATTGCAGGTTCTTTACCTGGTATATCTCCGGATACAACAGGACAGTTTGTATTGGTAAGTAGTGATGACGATGGACTTACCTGGTCTGCGCCTTACACCATCACACCACAAATAAAAAATCCAAAATGGCATTTATTCTTTAATGGTCCTGGCTCAGGTATTGCCATGCAAAATGGCAAACTGGTTTTTGCTGCGCAGTATTGGGATGAAGTAAAGAAACCTTACTCAACCATAATTTACAGTGAAGATCATGGTAAAAACTGGGTAGGTAATGTAAATGGACCTAAATCTAATACAACCGAAAGCCAGGTGGTAGAAACTACACCTGGAACAATCATGTTGAATATGAGGGACAACAGAGGTTCTTACAGAAGTGTGGCAACAACATCCAATATGGGAGTAAGCTGGACGGAGCATGCAACTTCGTACAATGCCTTGCAAGACCCTGTTTGTATGGGGAGCCTTATAAAGGCCAGGGTAAAAGTAAAGGGTGTATTAAAGGACGTATTGTTCTTCAGCAATCCCAATACCACCAATGGTCGTTACAATATGACTATCAAGGCCAGTCTCGATTTGGGAGAAACCTGGTTGCCGGCGAATCAAATATTGGTTGATGAAAGAAATGGTTACGGGTACTCTTCATTAACACAAATAGATGCAGAAACCATTGGTATTTTATACGAAGGAACCCGCGATCTGTATTTTGTGAAAGTACCGGTTGCAGCCATTATTAAGTAAGAGAAAAATTTTTCAATTCAATTAATCCGATCAAAAAAGTGAAAATGATGTATTCTGTAAAAGAATTAGCTGAACTGGCTTCCTTCTACGAAAACCAATTGCTGAACAGTACGCTACCTTTTTGGTTTCCCAGGTCTATTGACGAGGAGTTTGGTGGATTTCTGCTTATGCGTGATGCTGATGGATCGCTGATTGATGATGATAAGGCAGTGTGGATACAAGGTAGGGCAACCTGGTTGTTGGCTACATTATATAATACTGTAGAGCAAAAGCCTGAGTGGTTAGCAGGAGCTAAGCGCGGGTATGATTTTTTAAATCAGTATTGTTTTGATACAGATGGTCAGATGTTTTTTCATGTAACCCGTGATGGAAAACCTATCCGAAAGCGCAGGTATTTTTTTTCTGAAACATTTTATGTGATAGCTGCCGCAGCATATGCCAAAGCATCAGGAGACGAAGAGGCAGCAGCCAATGCAAGAAAAATTTTTGACCAATGTATAAAGTATGCCATAACTCCGGGATTGCTGCCGGCTAAATTTACGGAAACGAGACCTGGTAAGGGTATCGGTGTACCTATGATTATGATGAATACTGCTCAGCAGTTAAGAGAAACCATTGGCCATGCACCCTGCGATGAATGGATTAGTCAATGGATCTACGAAATAGAAACCTATTTTGTAAAAGATGATATTAAGTGTGTAATGGAACAAGTAGCACCGGATGGATCTATCATAGACCATATTGACGGACGCACGCTGAATCCGGGTCATGCCATAGAAGGTGCCTGGTTTATTTTACATGAAGCAAAATATAGAAATAACGATCCTCATTTAATTCAACTGGGTTGTAAAATGCTGGATTATATGTGGGAGAGAGGATGGGATAAGCAGCATGGCGGCATTCTTTATTTCAGAGATGTATACAATAAACCTGTTCAGGAATACTGGCAGGATATGAAATTCTGGTGGCCACACAATGAAGTAATTATTGCCACTCTTTTAGCTTATTTAATGACCGGGGATCAAAAATATGCTACCTGGCATAAGATGGTTCACGATTATGCATATTCGCATTTTCTGGATATGCAGCATGGCGAATGGTTTGGGTATTTGCACAGAGATGGTACGATTGCTCAAACGGCGAAAGGTAATTTATACAAGGGGCCATTTCATTTGCCCAGACAGGAATGGTATTGCATGCAAATTTTAAAATCTTATTTATCATGAGACCCTTTGCTGTGCAATTGAGAATCTCTATTAGCTTCTTGATTGTTTGTTCTGTTATCCTTTTTTACAGTGCAAATGCTTCGTTTCATAGGGATTCACTGCTGTTTTCTGTAAATAGAATTTTTTCGGATCATATGGTTTTGCAGAGAGAGCAGCCTATTCATATTTGGGGTAAGGGTTTGCCTGGATCCATCGTTCAAGTTAGTTTAAGACCTGCAGTTGATGCTAATAAAGTAAACAACCATTTGTATAAGCAGGTAGCTAAATCAGTAGTAAAAAAAGACAGCAGCTGGTCAGTTTATTTACCGGCACAATTGGCCAATGCTTTTCCACAGACATTACAAATAGCGTTGGGAAAACTAAAGCTTCAATTCAAAAACATTTTAATAGGAGATGTTTGGCTCTGTATAGGTCAAAGCAATATGGAATGGCCCATGCAGCGCGAAATGTATTACAAGGATGCCATTGCAACAGCCCAGCAGCCATTGTTGCGATTATACAATCCGACCTATGCAGGTAAAAATATTTTCAATCAATTTTTTACCGATTCGGTGCTCAAGCTATTGGCGCCGGAAAACTTTTTTGCAAAAACCAATTGGGTGGTAAGTGATACCCATCATTTTAAGACCATGAGTGCGGTGGCGTATTATTACGGAAAGGAAATTGTAGACAAAACCAAAGTTCCGGTTGGTTTAATCAATCTCTCTATTGCAGGTGCACCACTAGAAACTTTTATAGGAACCGATGCCCTAAAATTGAATCCTGCCTTTATCTCCAAAGCAATTGAGCCCTGGTTAACTAATCCTTTTTTACCCGTTTGGGTTAAAGAAAGAGGGAACCAAAATTTGCGAACAGGAACAAACCATCCTTTTAAGCCTGGTCATGTGTATGAAGCAGGTATCAAGCCTTTGTTTCCATTTGCCATAAAGGGAGTAATTAATTATCAGGGGGAAAGTAATGCTCAGGAAATAGAAAGAGTAAATGAGTATATGGCCTTATCTGCTTTGATGGTGAAAGATTTTAGAGCAAAATTTAAAAACCCCAAACTGCCATACTACTTTGTACAGTTGAGTTCCATCGACAGTGTAAAGTACAAGGGGCAATTCTGGCATTTGTTTCGCAACGAAGAAAGAAAATTGCTGGAGCAAATTCCTTATTCGGGTATGGCTGTGATAACCGATTATGGCCTAAGGGATAATGTACATCCAACCAATAAAAAGATAGTAGGGGAAAGATTGGCCCAATGGGCATTGCACAATGACTATGGAAAAGCGGTTGTGCCATCCGGGCCTTTGCCAGATAAAGCTATTTATGAAAAAGGACAAGTAAAAGTGTATTTTAAATATGCAGCGGGGGGATTGCAAACAGCGGATGGTAAATTGTTGCGGGGTTTTTCGCTGGACGGAATTACAGCTGTAGCAGCACAGATTGATTCTTTAAAAAATTTTGAGCAAAAACCTGGCTCAAATCAGGGGGGCTTTACGGTAGTGATTCAATCCCCAACCATGCCTGAATATGTTTATTACGATTGGAAACCTTATACAGATGGTAATTTAGTAAACAATGCAGGATTGCCAGCTTCAACATTTAAACAGGAAGTACTACAATCAGCTGTTTCTTCTTTAAACATCATTCCGGCTCCTGTTCGCCTGCAACAACAAAAAGGTGCTTTTCATATTCATGAGCAAACTGCCATTGAATTCTTTGCACAAAATAAAGCGTTGCTTTCTGCAGCCAGATTTCTTCAACAAGGCATCCGGGAAATTTCGGGATTCACCCTGCCTTTAAAGCCAGCCAATGGTCAACAAAAAGCGGGTAAACCAAAAATTGTATTGGCATTTATTAATGATACAAAGCTAGGAAACGAAGGTTATCATTTAAAAGTAACGCCTGAACTCATTTCTGTACAAGCCAATACAAGAGCAGGCATCGTCTATGGCATACAATCTTTAATGCAGACATTGCCTGCTGTCCGAAACAATGCAAAGCTGCTAGTTCCTTCAATGGTAGTTACAGATTATCCAAGATTCAAGTGGAGGGGTATGCACCTGGATGTGAGCAGACATTATTTTGCCCCACAATTCATTAAACAATACATTGATTTACTGGCATCCTATAAGTTCAATACTTTTCATTGGCATTTAGTAGACGACCAGGGATGGCGTATAGAAATTAAAAAGTATCCAGCTCTAACTCAGACAGGAGCCTGGCGGGTAGACCATACAGATAAGGTTTGGGGATCAAGGCCGCAGGCTAAACTTGGCGAGCCTGCTAATTATGGTGGATATTACACACAGGAGCTAATTAAGGAAATTGTTGCATACGCTGCAGAGCGAAATATTACTGTGGTCCCGGAGATTGAAATGCCAGGTCATGTAGCATCGGCCATTAGTGCATATCCTTATTTAAGTTGTACCCAACAAAAGCAATTGCCGTTAACAGGCGGTAATTATACCGGTATGGCATCTAATTATTGTACAGGCAATGATTCGGTATTTCATTTTTTAGAAGATGTATTAACAGAAGTAATGGCATTGTTTCCATCCAGGTATATTCATATTGGGGGTGATGAAGTAGACAAGACATCCTGGAAAAAATGTGCCAAATGCCAGCAGCGAATACTAAAAGAGCATTTAAAAGACGAAGATGAATTACAGAGCTATTTTATAAAGCGAATTGAGCGGTTCCTTCAATCTAAAAAAAGAAAAATCATTGGCTGGGATGAAATACTCGAAGGTGGATTGGCACCTGATGCAACCGTAATGAGCTGGCGGGGGGAAGCAGGAGGGATTGCAGCAGCCAAAATGAAGCACAATGTAGTGATGACGCCGGGTAATCCTGTTTATTTTGATCATTATCAGGGAGATCCTGCAACTGAACCTTTAGCCATTGGTGGATTCAATACCTTAAAGCGTGTATATGATTATGAGCCATTACCCAAGGAATTGTCATCAG
>CALEST010000348.1 GCA_937907555.1 uncultured Sediminibacterium sp. | reverse complement strand
ACCGATGTTCCCTATCTATAGTAGTGAAGGACAACATGGTTTTATTGAAGAAACCCGATATCCAAAACCAGGAGATAAAAATCCGGAGGTAAAACTGGGGTTTGTTGCAGCCGACGGAGGCAATACAACATGGGCAGATTTTAATCCGAAAGAAGACCAGTATTTTGGCTGGCCTGTTTGGAGAATTGATGGAAGCAGCTTGTTGGTTCAGTGGATCAACAGAGGTCAGGATCATCTGAAAATATTTGATGTAAATCCTGGTTCCGGTGGCAAAAAAATCATGTACGAAGAACAACAGAAAACCTGGGTGGATCTGGAAGACAGAGCTGGTCAGCGGTTTACCTTCCTAAAGTCTAAGCCTGCATTTATACTGGAGAGCGATAAAACAGGCTGGAACCATTTATACCTTCACAACAATGATGGCAGCTTAATCAATCCAATCACATCCGGAGATTTTACCGTGTTGAGCACAGAGCTGATTGATGAGAAAAACGGATTGGTCTATTTTACAGCAAGAGGAAAGGAGAATACTGCTCGCATAGATTTATACAGTGTTAAATTGAACGGTGCAGATCTGAAGCGCCTGACTTTTGGTGAGTTTGATCACTCCCAGGTAAGACTTTCTCCGAATGGTAAATACTTTGTTACTACTTATAGTAATACTACTACTCCTTTTAAAATGAGTCTGGTAGATAATAAAGGCAAAATTGTCCGCGAATTGGGTGATGCGAAAGGGTCAGCCATGGGGGATTACCAGATTGCTAAAACAGAATTCATTCGCATTAAGAGTGCAGATGGTTTGTTTGAATTGCCTGCACAGGTAACCTGGCCTGCGAATATGGATCCCAATAAGAAATACCCAATGCTGGTAGATATTTATGGTGGCCCCAATGCCGGCAATACCTGGGACAGATGGTCCTGGAATGCAACCCGCGAAATGTATGCACAGGAAGGATTGATTCATGTAAAATTTGATCATCGTGCCAGTGGCCATTTTGGTAAAGCAGGGGTTAATTATATGCACCGAAATCTTGGGTTCTGGGAAATGCAGGATTATATGCAAATGGCTAAATGGTTTATCCAGAAGGGCTATGCAGATCCAACCAAAATTGCCATCACCGGCTTTAGCTATGGAGGTTATATGAGTACTTATGCTTTAACCTATGGCTCATCTGTATTTACCCATGCCATGGCTGGTGGATCTGTGGTTGACTGGAGTTTATACGATAGTCACTATACAGAGAAGTTCATGGATACACCTGCAGAGAATCCGGACGGATACAAGAGCAGCAGTGTGTTGTCTCATATTGATAAGTTTAAAGGAACCTTACAGTTGGTTCATGGCACCATGGACGACAACGTTCATATGCAGAACAGTATTCAGCTGGTAAGTGCTTTACAGGACAGAGGAAAAGATTTTGAATTCATGTTGTATCCTGGTGGAAGACATGGATGGGGAGGACCTAAAGGAAATCATTTCAATAACTTGAAGACCAAGTTCATTTACAAGCACTTGTTGGAAAAAGAAGTACCGAAAGGAATGTTGCGATAAGCGGCAAACCAATCAAATAAAAAGCCATCCATTTATATGGGTGGCTTTTTTTGTTATATAATAACGCTTACTTTCAATATTCAATTTTGACATTATGCATATCAAGAAAATATGGGTCTTGCTGGGTTTGACCATACAGACCATTTCGGCACAAACCGTATCTCCCCGTTTTTTATCGCACCCGGTTTTAACACCTGATGCGCAAACCGTTGTATTTAGTTTTGAAGGGGATCTCTGGAAGGCTTCGGTTCAGGATGGCCAGGCTACCCGCTTAACCGCTATGCAGGGCTATGAAACCGCACCCCGTATTTCGCCGGATGGTAAATGGCTGGCATTTACCGGAGAGCAAATGGGGAATGCCGATGTATACATTATGCCACTGTCGGGTGGTGATGTAAAACAACTGACTTTTCACAGTGCATCGGATCAGGTTGCCAATTTTAGCTGGGATAGCAAAACCATTTATTTTACTTCTAACCGTTATGGGATTGCTTCAGCGTATACCGTATCTATTAATGGGGGTACGCCTAAAAAATTGTTCGGCGATCATTATTTTCTGATGGATCATCTGATTGCAGAACATCCTGTTTCAGGAGATATTTATTTTAATGATACCTGGGAAAGCAACAATCAGGTGGCCAGAAAAAGATACAAGGGACCCTTTAATCCGGATATTCAATCCTATAATTTAAAAACAAAGCAATACCAGAAGCATACCAACTGGGAGGGTAAGGATTTTGCTACTACCATTGACCAGAAGGGCAATATTTATTTTATTTCTGATGAGGTCAATGGAGAATACAATTTGTATACTCTTGCTAATGGAAAGAAAACGGCGCTTACACAGTTTGCCACTTCTATTAAAACACCAATGGTAAGTGCTAACGGAACCAGTGTTGTTTTTGAAAAAGATTATCAATTGTGGTTGTATGATGTTGTTGGTAAGAAGGCAAAACCTTTGAATATTCAACTTTATAGAAATCAGGTATTACCAGCCCAGAAAGAATACGATGTGCGAGGAAAAATTTCTGCCTTTGATCTTTCCCCGGATGGAAAAAAACTGGCTTTTATTTCCAGAGGAGAATTGTTTGTTAGTGATGCAGACGGGAAATTCATTAAGCAAATACAGCGCAACAATACAGAAAGAGCCAGAGAGGTTAAATGGTTGTCGGATAATCAAACCTTACTGTACAATGAAACCGCAGGCGGATACCTGAATATTTTTTCTGTAGCAGCCAATGGTTCTTCTGCCCCTAAACGACTTACGCAGTCGAATAAGGATAACCGTTCAATGGTATTGAACAAATACAAAACCAAAATGGTCTATCTGAGCGGAAGGGATGAAGTGGTTTTAATGGACACCAAAACTTTTGAAAGCAAGACCATTGCAAAAGAAGAAATATGGGCCATGCAAAATTCAAGTCCTGGCTTTTCTCCGAATGATGAATATGTTTTGTTTACTGCAGTACGCAACTTTGAACAGGATATTTTTATTCACCATATTGCTCAAAACAAAACCTATAACTTAACCAACACAGGCGTGTCAGAAGCAGATCCGGTATGGAGTCCGGACGGTAAGTCTATTTATTTTATTAGTAACAGAACCAGGCCTGCCTATCCATTTGGCATGAACAATCCAAGAATTTTTAAAATGCCTTTAGAGAAGCTGGATGATCCTTACCGTTCAGATAAGTTTGATGAACTCTTTAAGCCTGCCAAAAAAGATTCTGCTAAAACACTCTCTGTATCTATTGATTTTACAGGTTTAATGGAAAGGTTAGAACAAGTGGGCCCGAATTTTGGGTCACAGTACCTCTTGAACGTACTGCAAAAAGGGGATAAAACTTCTGTATTGTATATTAGTGATCATGCAGAAGGAAAACCTTCACTTTGGAAAACCGTTCTTGATCCTTTCGAAAACCCTAAAACAGAAAAAATAGCGGGCATTGATGCAAATAGTATTGAGTTTGCAGAAGCAGGTGATAAACTCATGTTGTTAGGGAACGGCAGCCTTTACAAATTGAATCTGGATGGCAATAAAGCAGATCAGGTAACCATTGCACAAAGTTTTCAGAGAAGCCTGCAGGGCGAGTTTGAACAAATTTTTCAGGAAACCTGGGCACAGGTAGAGCAAAATTTTTATGATGAAAAGTTTCATGGCATCAACTGGCCCGAAACAAAGAAAAAATATGCTTCCTATCTGCCTTACTTAAATACCAGGGCAGATTTAAGGGTATTGCTGAATGATATGCTGGGTGAGTTGAACTCTTCGCACCAGGGATTTAGTTCAAGTGGCGATGAAGAAACCATCCGTCTTGTAAATCGTACAATGGAAACAGGAATTGTATTTGAAAATGATCAGCCTTATGTGGTAAAAAGAATTATTGCCAATTCTCAGGCGGATAAAAAAAGCATGGATATACTGCCCGGCGATGTTTTAATTAAAGTAAACAACGAAGCAGTTGATATTACCAAAGACAGAAACAGTTATTTCAGCAAAGCCAGCTTTGACAGGGAAA
>CALEST010000347.1 GCA_937907555.1 uncultured Sediminibacterium sp. | reverse complement strand
AATTGTATGCCGATCCGGATATAAAGAATGATCCATTTAGTGCTGGTCGTCAGATGAATGCCCATTTTGCTACTAAACTGGTAGATGAAAACGGGAACTGGCTAGACCTGGCCAACCGCAAAAACGTGTCGGCAGATATGGCGCCTACCGCTTCTCAGATGCCTCGTGGATTAGGATTGGCTTTTGCTTCCAAATGCTTCAGGCAGAATGCCCATTTAAGAGAAATGGATCACCTGAGTCATAATGGAAATGAAGTTTGCTTTACTACCATTGGAGATGCCAGTACTAGTGAAGGACATTTCTGGGAAACCATGAATGCAGCTGCCGTATTACAGGTTCCGTTGGCTGTATTTGTCTGGGATGATGGGTATGGAATTTCTGTTCCCAAGAATTTTCAAACCACCAAGGGCTCCATATCGGAAGCTCTTAGAGGACTGGAGAAAATGGAAGATACCAATGGTATCCGGATTTATAAATTAAAGGCATGGGATTATGCTGGCCTTTGTCAGGCATTTGAAGAGGGTATTCAGCGAATCAGAGATACCCATGTGCCGGTCTTGTTTCATGTTGAAGAAGTAACACAACCGCAGGGACATTCTACCAGCGGAAGCCATGAAAGATATAAGACACCGGAAAGACTGGCCTGGGAAAAGGAATGGGATTGTATTAAAAAGATGAAAGAGTGGATGCTGGCCAATAACCTAAGCAACGAATCTGAACTATCAGATATAGAAGCGCAGGCCAAGGATCACGTAAGGGAAAGTCGTCAGCGTGCCTGGGATAAATACATCAATCCTATTAAAGAACAGGCGGCCAACGCAGGTACTTTATTAAAGGAAATGATGGTAAGCGATATGGACAAGTACAATCGCTTACAACAAATGGCCAATGAATTATTGCAAAGCAAAGAGCCATTGCGCAGAGATGTGTTGCGGACTTTGTCACTGGCCATTGAACTGGCACCCGAGTCTCCATCTATTCAGGATGTGCAGTTGTATTACCAGGAATTATTGAACCTAAACAAAGGTTTGTACAATACCCATTTATACAATCAAACCATCAAGAGTGCTTTAAAAGTTCCGGAAATTAAACCCCTGATTTCTTTTGATGCGCCAACTGTGAATGGGTTTGAAGTGTTGAATAAATACTTTGATGCGCTCTTTACCCAGAATCCGAAAGTGTATGCATTCGGCGAAGACGTAGGATATATTGGAGACGTGAACCAGGGCTTTGCAGGTTTGCAGGAAAAGCATGGAAGAGACCGCATATTCGATACCGGTATTCGCGAGCTGACCATCATGGGACAGGCTGTGGGTATGGCTTTGCGCGGGTTAAGGCCCATTGCGGAAATTCAATATTTAGACTATCTGTTGTACGGATTACAAATTTTGAGTGATGATGTTGCCACTACCCATTTCAGAACCAAGGGGCAGCAATGTTGTCCGGTAATTGTTAGAACCAGAGGGCACAGATTAGAAGGGATATGGCATAGCGGATCGCCCATGGGCATGATTATTAATTCGTTAAGAGGCATGTATGTTTGTGTACCAAGAAATATGGTGCAGGCGGTGGGTATGTACAATACTTTATTGTCTTCGAACGATCCGGCCCTGGTGATTGAGTGTTTGAATGGCTATCGTCTTAAAGAAAAATTACCTGCGAACTTGTTGGAATATACCGTTCCATTGGGTATCCCTGAAGTAATCAGAGCCGGGGAGGATATCACCATCGTTTCTTACGGATCTACTTTAAGAATTATTCAGGATGCAACAGAAAGATTGGCTGCTGAAGGAATCAGTTGTGAAGTGATTGACGTACAGACTTTGCTTCCATTCGATATCAACCATATGATTCTGGAGTCTTTGAAAAAGACGAATCGTATTTTGTTTGTAGACGAAGACGTACCAGGTGGCGCAGCTGCTTATATGTATAATCAGGTAATTGAAGAACAGAAAGCATTCCAGTGGCTGGATGTGAGTCCGAGAACTTTAACGGCTCAGGCGCATCGACCCAGTTACGGAAGTGATGGAGATTATTTCAGTAAGCCCAATGCAGAAGATGTGATTAGGGTGGTAAGGGAGATGATCAGCGAGTAATTTTTTTCTATGAAATCATATAGTAATGCTATTGTAATAGCGCTGGCTGTTGTAGTAGGGGCATTCGTAATAGGAAGTGCCTACAAGTATAAATTCATTAGCTCCGAAACCATTGTGGTGACCGGCTTAGCCGAGAAGGATTTTACCAGTGATCAGATTGTATGGAAAGGTCAGTATAGCAGAACTGGCTTTGACCTAAAGGAAGCCTACACGCAGATAAAATCGGATGAGGCCATTATTAAGTCCTATTTAAAAGATAAAGGAATCCCGGATTCCAATATGGTTTTTTTGGCCGTAGATGTCGTGAAGAATTTTAATTACGAAAATGGTCCCAACGGAACTTCAAAGACGGTCTTCAGTGGTTACACTTTAACGGGTGGCGTAAAAGTAGATTCCCGTCAGATTCAGCTGGTAGAAAAAGTATCCAGAGAAGTAACTGAACTGTTGCAGAAAGGAATTGAATTCAACTCTAATAAACCCAGTTATTATTACAGCAAACTGAATGAATTAAAAATTGATTTACTGGCCAAAGCGGCAGAAGATGCTAAATTAAGAGCAGAGACCATTGCAAAGAGTTCTGATGTAGGCTTGGGATCATTGAAGAAAGCCAATATGGGAGTATTCCAGATTACGGGAAAGAACGACAATGAGGATTATAGTTACGGAGGTTCCTTCAATACCAGCTCAAAGGAAAAGACGGCATCCATTACTTTAAAAGTAGAATACCTGGCTAAATAAAACCTGCAGTGTAAACTAAAGGAAAATCTTTTAACCTTAAGGGTAGAATAAATTTTGCAGAGCTGCGTGGGGTACCATGCAGCTTTCTTTTTTCCCGAACCATTTGTATCGGTTACGCGCAA